>NZ_JAZGVT010000018.1:0-10337 GCF_036440755.1 Methylobacter sp. Wu8
CATGATCTTCATGATCTTCATGATCTTCATGATCTTCATGATCTTCATGATCTTCATGATCTTCATGATCTTCATGATCTTCATGATCTTCATGGTAATAAAAACATTACACTGCACCCGCAGCAAGGTCGCATCAATCTTACGCTTCGGTCTGCTTGTTGATGTGCGCCGCCAGCGCGCTGTCCATCGTCGCCACATGCAGTCCGAACCATTGCGGGAGACGGTCTTTGACAAACGAGCGGCCGAATGCAATCAATCCTTTATCAACCCGCGATTTGAATTGCTTGAATTCTCCGAGCACACGCTGATGTTCGCCTTTGTGTTCAGTCTCTCCCGGATAAGAAAATTGCTTCATCAACTCATTCTCCCGTTCAAAATGCCGTTCGCTCTGCTCGTACAATTGCTGGAACAGGGCCGGAAAATTCGCATTGTCGGCTGCATCCAGCTTGTTTAACAGACCGATAAATTCATCATGATCGTTATCAATCAGGTCATAGCCTACGATAAGAGCCCCGGTTTTTTCGATCAATGTCATTTTATGTTCACCTCATTTGTTATTGGAAAACGGGTTCAATACGGGCCGTTAATTCTAAAAACCGCAGTTGGCGGGTGTGAGGGCCGTTCGTACTGAGCCTGTCGAAGCATGAATGGCCCGGAACGCCAGACTGCGGTTTTCAGGCTAATCCAACCGATAGCCTTCTTCCATCAAGACTCGCCTTACCACAGGACGCTCAAGCATCAAGTCATAGTGTTTTTGGCAATTTTCCGGCAGCACGATGCCGGTTTTGTAGGCCCAAAATTCGACATAAAACAAAGCGGCATCGGCGATAGTGAAGGCGTCCATGACATAGCCTTGAGGCGACAGAACACCGTTAATGACGGCAAAACCGCGCTTAACGATGTCCATGCCTTGGATTCTCACGGCTTCAAAATCGGCTTCGTTGAATGCAAACCGGTCGGTCGTAAAAATCCGGGTAAAACCCTGACCGTGAACAGTGCCGACGACATAATCCATCAGCTCAATGACGCGCGCGTCGCCGTCCGGGTCGCCGGGCAACAGTTTGGCTTTGGGGTAGCTTCGCGCCAGCCAATAGGCGATTGCTTGAAACTCGGTCAGTGCTGTGCCGTCGTTACGCACCAGCGTCGGGATCGTGGCTTTGGGGTTCAACGCAAGATATTCCGGCTTGTTTTGGTCCCCGGTCATTAGATTGACCAGATGCGCTTCGAAAACCAGTTCCAGTTCTTCCATTAAAATATGGATGCCTGTCGAGCAGGAGCCGGGCGTTAAATACAATTTCATTCAATTTTTCCTGTGTGATTCAAAAGACAGCTTTATCCGCATTCCAGAAAATGCCCATTAACATTCAAGGCGAAGTTCCGCCAAAGCCCGGCGATTTCGTGTTTCACCTCGTTAACGTAAGCTTTGTCCGGTTTATGTTCATCCGGGAAATTGGACAAGGCGCAGGAGGTGCGGTGCTTATCGACAACGAACACTAAAAAATCGTCGACGAATCCGTCGAAAGCCGTCAGCGCTTGCCGGGTTAATTCCGATAAGCCTCGATTGACCGGCGTCGCGGCGCTGTCGAATGGCAGCGTTTTCAAGTGGGCGAGCGCCTCGTCATAAGCTTGCGTCAAAACCGCCGACACATTGCGTTGAAAACAGCCGTCCCATTGTTGCCTGGACAAATCCTGAGCAAGCAGCTGTTGGTATTGTGCTTTTAACGCCGGTTTGCAGTCGTCTATATACCGGCAAAATTGAGCGATGCTGTCGGCGTTTGGGTTGATGGTCATAAACTTGCCCTTCTATCTTGATCAATAGTTCCCACGCTCCGGCTCGGGAATTCTGTCTGCAACACTACAGCGCTCCCGTCAATCTTGATCCACACCCGCCAATTCCAGCCCCCGAAACACCGAACAACGCTTGAACACTTCCAAACTCGGCTCCAACTGCTTTTGCAGGCAAAACTTCGCGACCAGTTTGGTCAAGCCCTTGATGTCGCGGCCGGTCGCGGTTGGGAACAATTCGGCCAACTGCTCGATCAACGCCTGATCCAGCGGCAACGCAAACTGCTCGGTCATCACTCCCCAGATTTTGCGGCGGTCGGCGCTGTTCGGGGCATGGTATTTGATCATTGCAATGCAGCGGGAAATAATCGCTTCGTCGATGTCGTCGACGCGGTTGGTGGTTAAAAACAGCAGGCCGTTGAAATATTCCAGCACCCGCAAAAACACGCCGACCACGGCGTTGGAGGCCAGATTGTCGCTACGGCGCTTGATGTAGACGTCGGCCTCGTCGATCAGCATGACCGCACCCCAGCGCTGGGCGCGGATCAGCGTTTCTTTCAGCACTTTTTCCATTTCCGCGACATTCAGGCCTAATTGCCCGGAATGCACCCGGTACAGCGGACGCTTGATGATTTCCGAATAAACTTCGGCGGTCAGGGTTTTGCCGACTCCGGCAGGCCCCGCGCACAGCACCGTAGTGCCGCCGGATTTACCGGCGACGATGTCGTCCATCAGCATGTCCATTTCGGCGGTCAGGATGTCGATCAGGTCGGTCTGCTCCGGCGGCAAAATCAACTTTTGTTTCAACTCCGGCTGGTATTGGTAAGGGGCCATATCGTCGACATGCACCCAGACATGATGATGCAGTTCCAGGTGAAACATCAGGATGTAGCCGTGTACCGGCAACTCGGTGAATACGCCTTTGGGAATGTCGGCTTTCGAGGCTTCCATCGCGCTTTCTGTTTTGCTGTCGTAACGCATGCTGTTACCGGCCTTGCGCAGGTATTTGCCGAGGATGTCGCCGGATGCTTCCAATGATAAAGCCCGCTCGCTGAGGATGTTTTCGTCGTTAACCAAACGGCAGGCGCCGCCCGCGGACGACAGCACCACGGTGTTCTTGCGCGTCCAGTCGCTGCTGCGGTGGCTGGAGCTAGGATCTTCGACATAAACCGCGGTACCCCAGCCGGAAAACTGTTCGCCGTAGCGGCCGCGCCAGTCGAAATAACGCTCGGCGGCTTCGTCGTAAACGGCGATCAGCTCCGGCGTTTCCTTAAGATAGCCTTTCGCGGCGAAGATCTCAGGAATGGTTTGTCCGGCGATGTCCTTGGCGCGGATGACCAGCGTTTCAATCGCGATCTTGCCTTTGGCATTGGCTTTCAGCTCGATCAGGATGCGGCCCGCCTCTTCCTCGCCGGGCGGCGTGTAATCGAGCCGGGTAATCAAATAGGCACAGGTCCGGCCCTTGGCGTCGGCCTGGAATAGCCAGCCGCGTTCGGCGTCGTCGATCAGGTAGCGGGTGATGCTCGGCAGCACTTTCTCCAGTTGTTCGGCCTCGTAACGCTCGCCGCCGTCATGCAGCGCGGTTTGCAGGGTCGCCAGCAGCGCCGCTTGGCTTTTTGCGCCCGAGGATTGATACAGATCGTGTAAAAAACCCCATTCATCCGCGGCCAGTTGCCGGTAAAACACTTCGGCCCGGTTGCCGAATCGCAGTTGTTCTTTCAGGGCCGTTTGATGTGGGAAAGCTTCGATCAGGCTTTCGACATAACAGCGTTCGATTTGCAGTTTCATAGGAGCTCCTGCCCGGTTGTAATGGCTGCGTAGAGAATGCCGGCGTTTTGGCGACCGGATCTGTCAAGAAAAAGTTTCATCGTTGTTTGCCGGTGTAAATAACACTGCCAAGCAAAAACAGCGCCATGTACTGCGTGCTGATTTACCGGGAAGCGGGGCCGGTCAAGATGTCGAAAAGCCTACAATCGGCGCGCTTAAGGCGGTTTTGCGACAGCGCGGCCTTGCTGCCGTTGTAGCGGAACGGGCCATGCCCGCAATGAAGGAACAGCAAGCCTGTAATCGTTGGCCAAATGCCGCGGGCGCGGCCCGCTCCTACCGTATCATTGTGCTTAATTTCATGCCCCCTCGACTGCATAAGCAAATTGTCATCAAAACTTAACCGTTCTGTCATTTGATGTTCATCGATTCGACGCGAAACTGACATCTTTATTCACTAATGTACCCGCATCTTTATTTAACCATGTGGATACCCATGAACAACATAGATGCGACAATTCAGATCAAACCCGCCAAACGGCTGGAATGTTTTATTATCGCCAGGGATGGTGTGTATGCTGCAAGCCAGTCGGGAGCCGACGCACTGATCAAAGAAGCCCAAGCCTTACGTTTCCGCGTGTTTGCCAAAGAAATGGGCGCCAAGCTCAAAACCGAATCGGAAGGCCTGGATTATGATGAGGTCGATAGTTATTGCGACCATTTGATTGTCTACGACAACCTCAATAAAAAGATAGTCGGCTACACGCGCCTGCTTAACCAAGACCAAGCCGAAAAATTAGGCCGGTTTTATTCGCAAAGCGAATTCAATCTGGATCAGGTGTTAACGTTGCCCGGCCGCTTCCTGGAAATAGGCCGGACTTGCGTCGATCCCGATTATCGCGGCAGCGCGGTTTTAACCACGCTTTGGTCGGCGCTGGTGCAATACGCGCTCGAAGGGCGGTTTAATTACTTGCTCGGTTGCGCGAGCATTACGCCGGGCCCCAGCGGCTTTGCGGTGGATGCGGTTTACCGGAATATCGACGCAAAAAATATCGCCCCCTCCTCTATTCAAGTCACTCCCAGCATCGCCGTACCCCATGAATTAAGATGCGAACGGGACGAATCGGGCATTCCTCCGTTGCTGAAGGCTTATTTCCGTTTCGGCGCCGTGGTCTGCGGCGAACCTTGCTGGGATGAAGATTTTAACTGCATGGATTTATTCATGCTTTTACCGCTGGACCAATTGCAAGAACGCTACAGCAAACACTACATGCGCGGCTATGCCGAAAGCAGGCCGGGAACTGACGCGGCGATCGCCAGGGTCGGCTTGCATGCCGCCGACCCGTCGGGAGCAGAGCACGGCGCAGGCTGCTAATGAAAGCGAAAATACGGCTGTACTATAAACTTTTCCAGATCCTGATCCTGTTTATCAATGGACTGTTTCTAGCGGCGGGCGTTTTTCCCGTGCTTGGTTTTATCTATTCGGCGCGCGCCGCCAACCTCAAAAAGGATGCGATCAAAGCCCGCTGGCTGCAAAGGTTCAGCGCCATCGTCAACCTGCATATAAGCAAAGAGGGCGAGCTGCCGGAACGGCGCGCCATCCTGGTCAGCAATCACATCTCCTGGCTGGACATCATCGTTATCGGCCAATACTTACCGGCCTGTTTTGTCGCCAAGAGCGATATTTCAGGCTGGCCTGTGATCGGCTATCTGGCCAAACAAGGCGGCACTATTTTTATCCGCCGCGGCGATAAACAGCATATTCGAAGCACCGCCGAAAAGATGGCCTGGCTGTTAAAGCAAAACAGCAATATTATCGCTTTTCCTGAAGGCACCACGACTAAGGGCGATGAGGTGCTGAACTTTCACTCCTCCCTATTTCAGCCGGCGCTATTAACCCGGTCCGCCATTCAACCCGTAGCCCTTCAATATCAAGGCTCAGCCAAACAATACGCGCCTTTTGTCGGCGATGACGGCTTCGTGCCGCATTTAATCAAGATGCTGACCCTGGATAAAATCGAGGTGCGGCTTAGCTTTCTTCCTATCATCAACAGCTCGGGAAAAAGCCGCCATGCCGTCAGTATTGAAACCAGGGACCTGATTTGGGAAAAAATTTCCGAAAGTTCGCCGGCGGATAATTCAGACCGGGAGGGTTTTGGAGTTATCCAAGGAAGCATCTTCCTAAAAAAATCAGTTGGAACAAGTGAAATCCGTTCGTGCTGAGCCTTTCGGCTACGCTCAGGAGAGCCTTGTCGAATGGGGTGAGCGGATTTCACGCTCCCCCATTAGGGAAGCGCTGATTTAGTCCTTCGACAGGCTCAGGACGAACGGTAACGTATTAATTCCGTTCGTCCTGAGCCTGTCGAACCATGAACGGAAGTATTTTGTTCAGCGCTTCCTTAGGCGAGCATTCCAAACCCCGTTCGCCCTGAGCCCGGTCGAAGAATGAGCGGGGTTTGGAATGCTCAACTGGTTTTTCCAGGATCATCTAACGCCAACCACAGGCTACGCCATGAAAATTCTAAGTCTGATGAAAACTGCCGATATTTTTACCGTCGGAAACCTGTGCTGCGGCATCCTCTCGATTTTGCTGGCTATTGACGGCTTTTTTGATTTAAGCGCATTGCTGCTGTTTTTGGCGGTGGTGTTCGATGTGCTGGACGGAAAAATAGCCGGCCTACTGCATCAAAAGAATCTTTTCGGCAAACAAATCGACTCCATGTCCGACCTGGTATCCTTTGGCGTTGCCCCCGCCTTGTTGTTTTATTCGCTGAGCTCCCCCGGCGTTTTAGGAGTCGCAGTCGCGTTGTTTTTTGTCGCCTGCGGCATGCTTAGGCTTGCTCGCTATAATATTTCCGAAGGAACGGGGTTCGAAGGCGTGCCTATTACCGTGAACGGCGTTCTGTTCCCCGCGCTTTTTCTGCTTGTCGGCAGCTTCCCTCAAAGCCTGAATTATTGGCCGCTCGTTTTCTTAATTCAGGGTTTCCTGATGATCTCTACGTTTAAAATAGCGCGGATATTCTGATCGCCCGTCATTGAAAGTCTGCATGAAAAAGGAATTATTATCGCAACCTGTTTTTCCGGGAATGGGGTTATATTTGTTTTTTCGTAGACTATAACTGCTGATTCGGATTATGACTGGCATTAAATTCCCTGAACTCGAACAACTTGAACGCATTATTGAGCAATTAGGAGACCGCGCCCAAACCGAGGTCATAGAACGGATTCAATACCAAAACCTCGAATTCCCGATTCACTGCATCACACTGGGTTCAACCCAGCCCGATGTGCCTGTATTGGCCTTTTTCGGCGGCGTGCATGGCCTGGAGAAAATCGGTTCCGAAGTGATCCTGTCTTATATGGAAACCATCATCCAGTTGCTGGATTGGGATCAGGAATTCCTCGCCCGGCTAAAAAAATCCCGGCTGGTTTTTGTACCCATCGTCAACCCGGTCGGCGTTTATCTGGGTACGCGTTCTAACGGCAACGGCGTCGATTTAATGCGCAATTCGCCCGTAGAAGGCATAGGCTCGACGCGCCTTTACAGCGGCCACCGCATCACGCCACGCCTGCCCTGGTATCGCGGCAACGAATCCAAAATGGAAAAGGAAGCGCAAGCCTTATGCCGCGTCGTCGATCAACACCTGTTCAACTCGTCGTTATCCATTGCGCTGGATTTGCACTCGGGTTTCGGCATTCAGGACCGGTTATGGTTTCCGTATGCCTCGCGCAAAACCCCGTTCGCCTTTCTTGCCGAAACCCTGGCCTTGAAAGAACTGTTCGACCGTTGCTACCAACACCATATCTACAGGATTGAACCGACCTGCCTGGAATACGTCATTAACGGCGACCTGTGGGATTACCTGTTCGATGATTTTGTCCGGCGGTTTGAGGCCGAACGCTTATTCCTGCCGCTGACGCTGGAAATGGGTTCGTGGCTTTGGCTGCGCAAAAGCCCGATGCACCTGTTCTCGCGGCATGGCTTGTTTCACCCGCTGTTGCCTCACCGCCAGCAACGGATTTTCCGGCGGCATTTTATGCTGTTTGATTTCTTGCACCGCAGCCTGTTGTATCCCGAGAAATGGACCGGACTTAAACCGCGGCAAAAAGCGGCCTATGAAAAAAAGGCATTGGGTCTTTGGTATGAATAAAACGATTGGGAAAAACTGGATTCTGCTGAGAGGCTTGGCGCGCGAGTCGGCACACTGGGGCGATTTCATCCCACTTTTACAATCGGCGTTTCCAGACGCTCAAATAACGCTGATCGATTTGCCCGGCACCGGTTGTTTTTATCGGGAGCCCAGCCCGCGCACGATCAAGGCGATCACCGACAACGTGCGCCGCCATGCTTTGGAGCGGGGTTTCATACAACAACCGGCAACGATACTGGCGCTTTCGCTGGGCGCGATGGTCGCCTGGGAGTGGATGAGAAGCTATCCCGAAGATATTTGCGGCGCAACCCTGATGAACACCAGCTTTGCCGATTTAAGCCCCTTTTATCAGCGGCTGCGCTGGCAAAGTTATAAGGACTTTGCCGCTCTGGTTATGACCCGCGACATCTATAAACGGGAATCGGGAATTTTGCAGTTGGTCAGTAATCGCCGACATATCGCCAGGGATGGTGTGTATGCCGCAAGCCAGCCGGGAACTGGCGCGGCGCAGGATCAACGGATAAGCCGAGCCTGGGCAAAAATACACAATGAGCGCCCCATCAGCCTTAACAACAGCTTCCGCCAGATCATAGCCGCTGCAAGCTATCGGCCCGGCGATATAAAACCCAAGCAGCCGGTTTTATTATTAAACGGGCAAGGCGACCGCTTGGTCGCTCCGGCCTGCTCCGAGGCGATACACAAAAAATGGCACCTGGAGCTGCGCCGCCACCCCTGGGCAGGCCACGACCTGACGTTGGATGACGGAACATGGGTGGTGGAACGGCTGCAAGACTGGGTGGCTCAAAACAACTCAGGATACGGTCATTAATAACTTCCCGATATGGACCAGGTAAAATTTTTCCGTTCGCCCTAAGCTTATCGAAGGGTCAGCACGCACGGTTTGCCGATAGAAGACAGTAATTTCAGGAAGTTATTTTTAACCCAATCCTAATATTGGAAACAGGACACTTTTGACGACTTGTAAGTGAATATTTTCTAAGCTTTGAATGCTCTTTTATCCACCACGAACAACTTGTGTATAGCACAAAGCCATGCATACAGCCTGTCCTGCAATTAGGCTATAGCTTGTCGTAAATACCACTACGATGACCAAGACTTAAAACCAAAACTTTTAGTTCCTGGTCAGCAATGGTGTAAACAATACGATAATCCCCTACTCTAACTCGATTATAATTGGCATTGCCTTGCAGCTTAATGAGCCATAAGGACGCGGGTTATCGGCCAACGTTACGAAGGCGGCGAACAAACGCTTTTGTATGTCCTTGAGTAACTTAGCAAATTGCTTTTCAGCAAGAGGTTTAAGTGTAACTTTATAAGTCATATTTGGCTTTCAGCTCATCTAGCGAAATTTCGCCGGATTCTGACATGGCCAAATCGGCTCGCTGTATATCCAGTTTGTCACATAGATAACGCTCAATAAGCTGATCAAGAAAAGTTTGTATGGTTAAACCGGATTCCGTAGCGGCCTGTCGAATGCGTTGCTCTGTAGTGGGTTCAAGGTTAATCATAAAGACAGCCTCCTATGTATGTCTGTATACCAAAAAATCAAAAACACCATGACTCGTCAAAAACCGGTTCATCCCCACGGGTGTGGTGAACGCGCTTCTATGCCCATATAAGCGCTGGTATTGCCCGGTTCATCCCCACGGGTGTGGGGAACGCTCCTGCTCTTACACTGCGTCCACTGCTAGAGCCGGTTCATCCCCACGGGTGTGGGGAACGCGACTATGAGACGATCAAATGGTTGTGTCCTGTCGGTTCATCCCCACGGGTGTGGGGAACGCGACTATGAGACGATCAAATGGTTGTGTCCTGTCGGTTCATCCCCACGGGTGTGGGGAACGCAGCAGAGTTCGCAAAACGTTTTGCAGTTTTGTCGGTTCATCCCCACGGGTGTGGGGAACGCGAATAATCCCATTAGAATAATAATCCGGTTTTCGGTTCATCCCCACGGGTGTGGGGAACGCTGCGTGTATTTTAACCAGCGTCACCGTGTTGACGGTTCATCCCCACGGGTGTGGGGAACGCTACGACGCCACCGGCAACCGCGCCCCATTCGGCGGTTCATCCCCACGGGTGTGGGGAACGCGAACGATTCAATACCAACATCCTGCATTCTGGCGGTTCATCCCCACGGGTGTGGGGAACGCCGCCAATTTTAACACTAGGTCGTTTCCCTACGCGGTTCATCCCCACGGGTGTGGGGAACGCACGCGCCTCTTTTATTGAGCTGGTAATCATGGCGGTTCATCCCCACGGGTGTGGGGAACGCGGGGTAACAGATATTTCTAAAACGTTGTTCAACGGTTCATCCCCACGGGTGTGGGGAACGCGGCTGCCTGTTTGTCGAACAAGTGCGCCACGACGGTTCATCCCCACGGGTGTGGGGAACGCTTGCATCGGCTAAGCGTGAAAAAGCAGTAAGACGGTTCATCCCCACGGGTGTGGGGAACGCTAGGCCGTAATCATTTCCGTAAGTACCTAAATCGGTTCATCCCCACGGGTGTGGGGAACGCATTTAAACAGTTCAATATAAATCTACAGTTTTCGGTTCATCCCCACGGGTGTGGGGAACGCGCTGAATTCCTCCTAGTTCGTCATCAATACCACGGTTCA
>NZ_JAZGVT010000010.1:0-8624 GCF_036440755.1 Methylobacter sp. Wu8
TAGGAACGTGCATGAAATAACCTGAGCAAGTTTTATTTTTCATTTTTTAACCATGAAGGACATGAAGCGGCATGAAAGGTTTAAGTCTTCATGCTCTTCATGGTAATTGCCTAAATTAAGTTATGCACGACCCTTAGCGCAGGTTACAGCGCTTTTTCTTAACAAATCAACCCGCCAACCGCTGCCGCCATTCGGCGACTTTCAGCCTCAACTCATCGTCATTAATCGTCGTCAGATGGCGCTGCTTTAGCAGGCGTTTGCCGGCCACCCAGACATCGGTCACCTGCTGACGGCTGGCGGCGTAGACAATCTGCGAAACCGGGCAATAGACCGGCTGGGTCTCCAGGTGCGATAAATCAACCGCAATCACGTCGGCGGCTTTGCCGATGCTTAACGAGCCGATTTCATTTTCCAAGCCCAAGGCCTTGGCGCCATTGATAGTCGCCATACGCAACGCAGTCATCGCCGGAATGGCGCTGGGGTCACCGGCAATGGCCTTGCCGAGCAGCGCCGCGGTGCGCATTTCGCCGAACATGTCCAGGTCATTGTTACTGGCCGCGCCGTCGGTGCCCAACGCCACATTGATGCCTGCCGCGATGCATTTGGCGACCGGGCAAAAGCCGCTGGCCAGTTTTAAATTGGATTCCGGGCAATGCACGATATGAGCGCCTGATTCCGCAAACCGGGCGATTTCGTCATCGGTCAATTGGGTCATGTGTACCGCAATGAACGACGGATCGATCAGGCCGAGGTCATACAAGCGTTGCAATGGCCGCTGTCCGGTTTTTTCCTGCTGCTGTTCGATTTCGTGCAGCGTTTCATGCACATGAATATGGATCGGCAGCTCCAGTTCATCGGCCAGGGTTTTGATTTTTTGCAGCGGTTCGTCCGACACCGTGTACGGCGCATGCGGAGCAAACGGCGTCGAAATCAGCGGGTGGTGCCGCAGCCGGTCATGCACAGCCAGGCCTTTTTCAATATAGGCTTCGCAGTTTTCGGCCCAGACGGTCGGAAGGTCAGTGACGATCAAGCCGACGCAGGCGCGTATGCCGTGATGGTTCGCCTGCGTCGCGGTAATTTCAGGGAAAAAATACATGTCGTTGAAGCAGGTCGTACCGCCCCGGATCATCTCCGCTATCGCCAGATCGCTACCGTCTTTGACAAACGCCTCGTTCACCCATTTTTGTTCCAGCGGCCAGATATGGTTTTCCAGCCAGTCCATCAGATGCAAATCGTCGGCAATGCCGCGCATTAACGTCATTGCCGCATGCGTGTGGCTGTTGATTAAGCCGGGCAGCAGGGCGTGGTTTTCCAGGTTTTCTGTCGTCGTACCCCGGTATTGTTGTTTGGCAAGTTCGGTCGGCAGCAGATCGACAATCCGGCCGTTATCGACGACCAGCGTATGGTGTTCATAGGTTACGGATTCGGGCTCAACGGGTATAATCCAACGAGCGTGGATGAGGGTATCGACAACTGTCATAAGGCATTCCTGTGTGGGTTGCCAAATTATAACTTTTTACCATTAATATTTTGATAAAAATGGCCTGGGAAAAATGACTATGCGAAACAACGAAACCGTACAAGCCTTGGAATGGACCGGCAATACTTTAAAAGTGCTGGACCAGCGGCAATTACCGGAAACAATCGTTTACGATGAATATAAAGACGCCGCCGGCGTAACCGAAGCGATTGCAACCATGCGCGTCCGCGGCGCGCCGGCCATCGGCATAGCCGCTGCATACGGTGTGGTGCTGTCGGTGCGCAAGCAATATGCCCAGTCCAATCAATGGCGGCAAAAAGTCACGGCCGATATAGATAGGTTGGCAAAGTCCAGGCCGACGGCGGTCAATCTGTTTTGGGCCTTGAATCAGATGAAGGCCGTACTGGCCAAACAGCTGGATAATCCATTGGCGGCTATCCTGGCTTGTGCGGAAAAAATCCATCGTGACGATATTGCCGCGAATCATAAAATGGGCGAGTTGGGGGCCGATATTCTGGCAGGCGCCAAAGGCGTAATGACGCACTGCAACGCCGGAGCCTTGGCGACAGGCGGTTACGGCACGGCGTTGGGCGTCATCCGTAGCGCTTATCAACGGGAACGGATTAACGTCTATGCGGGCGAAACCCGCCCCTGGCTGCAAGGCGCAAGATTGACCGTTTGGGAATTGGCGCAAGACGGCATCCCGACGACGCTGATTGCCGATTCGGCGGCGGCATGGCTGATGAAATCCGGCGCGATCGATTGGATCGTGGTCGGCGCGGACCGCATTGCCGCCAATGGCGATGCGGCAAACAAAATCGGCACCTATTCCCTGGCCGTGTTAGCTAAACGGCACGGCGTAAAGTTGATGGTGGTAGCGCCGACTTCGACGATAGACTGGAGTATCGACAACGGCGATCAGATAGAGATTGAACAACGCAGTCAGAACGAATTATTGCCTGCCTGTTATCTCGAAGAGGATTCACTGGTCAGTGCCTGGAACCCTGTTTTTGACGTGACCCCGGCGGAACTGATTTCGGCGATCGTGACCGAACGTGGTGTGGTATTGAATCCTGCCGAGCAGGGCGTGAGAGGTTTAAAAAATGCAATTTGATAAAAAAGGCAACAACCCGGTACTGGCGGTAGGCTATCTGTTTAAAGGTCTTGCGTTACTAAGCAGACCGGAATTGCGCAAATTCATCGTTATCCCTATGCTGATCAATGTGGTGCTGTACAGCGTAGCCTTAACCTTGGGCTACTTTTACATTTCGGATTTGATCGATCAATTCATCCCCGGCTGGCTGCATTGGCTGAGTTGGATATTATGGCCGTTATTCTTTATCAGCTTTTTTATAGGCGGATTTTTCACCTTTACGGTATTGGCGAACCTGCTGGCTGCGCCTTTTTACGGCAAGTTATCGGCAAAAACGCTGGCAATGGTAACCGGGGCGAGCGTGGCAACCGCCGAACAGCCGTTGCCCAAAGTCCTTGTTGCGGAAACCAAGCGTATCGGCTATCTGGCGACCAGAGCCCTGCCGCTGCTGATATTGTCGATTATTCCCGGCATCAATGTAATCGCGCCTTTGTTATGGGCGCTGTTCGGGGCCTGGGGTATGGCGCTGGAATATCTGGCTTATCCGCTGGAAAATCAGGGCGTGTTGTTTTCCGAGCAGAAAGAGCTGGTCAAAAGTGTCAGGCTGGGCGCATTAAGCTTTGGCGGCTTGGCGGTGCTGGGGTTGACCGTTCCGGTGCTGAATATCATCGTCGCCCCGGCGGCGGTGATTGGCGCTACGCTTTATTTTAATGAGATTAAGCGGGATTGAGTTGAAAATGGCAAAGTGCTATACCAATGCACTTTATTAAAAGGTGTCTATTTGCATTGCTGATTTTTGCGTTATGTAACTTAAGTGGTTACAATTTGGCGCATGATTAAAAGCTTTACGCACAAAGGCTTGGAAAAATTCTTTGCTACTGGCAATCAAAGCGGTATCCAGGCAATTCATGTCAAACGCTTGCGCTTAATTCTGGCGTTATTGAATGATGCCAATCAGTTGACTGACTTGGAGTCTCCCGTCTTGCGCCTACATCGATTGAAAGGCAACCTTGAAGGCTTTTGGTCTGTTACAGTGCAAGCGAATTGGCGGGTTATATTTCGTTTTGAGGACGGCAATGCGTATGTTGTCGATTATCTGGACTACCATTAACGAGGCATATTAATGCGAATGTACAATCCCCCGCATCCGGGCGAAATACTTTATGAACTCTGGTTGCAACCTTTAAATTTGACCATTACCCAAACAGCCCAAAAGCTGAATGTCACCCGAAAAACCGTTTCCGCGTTGGTCAATGGCAAAACGGGTGTTAGCCCTGAAATGGCTTTACGGCTGGAGTTGGCATTCGGCAAAAGCGCCGAATCGTGGCTTGCCGCTCAATCGGCTTATGATTTGTGGCAACTGGAAGCAAAACGTGAAAGCTTGGGCGTTCATCGCGTGGCGGCTTAAGTCAGGTTGGGCATGATGTTTGTGCCTGATATTTATTTACATTAAATGTCGGGCAACGAAAAGCTGTTGCCTGACCTACGGAACTATATGACCAATATTGAGTTTGATGTAGACGATTTTTTCTCTCGGATCGATTTTGATGCGATCGAAGATTCGTCGAACAAGATCGCCGAGTGCGAATATTTTCTTGGCTTGGCTTCTGCGGAGAAAGATCGAACACAATTTCGCTGGTTAATCAGCGCCTTCTTTGGTGCGGCATACAGTTTTTTTGAAATGAGCGCGCTTCGCGCATACTTCGCGTTCACCGCCCCGGACACTGGCGACCCGATAGAGGACGATGAAGCCTTGGGTATTCTTCGCAACTATGTAGACGTTAAATTAAACAAAAGAAAACCGTTCCGCGTGGATACCAACGGAAAACATGTGGTGACAAAAGAGCTGTATGAGTGGAGACGCGAAAACACGCACCACTTTCCGCTATCCATCATGGCGTCTGGCTCTTCTCTTCCAGAAGATTTCCAGTTCGGAAGAATGAAGGGCGAGGGAATCCCTGTACTCGCTTTTTGCCGCGGGGCAATGTTACTAATTCGGCAGGTACAGCGCGAGTTGGATGCATGAGTTAAACATCAGCCATGTAGTGACGTACCCTACATGACGTATGACTATATTGTTAATTACCGGAGTTTTCCGCATGGAACAGATTATTAATCTTCATATTGAAAAACTACCTGAAGGCGTTTATTTAGCCACCTCGGACGATATTTCCGGCTTGATCGCCCAAGGACGGACAATAACCGAAACTTTGGAAATTGCGCGTGACGTAGCCAAGAAGCTTCTTGAGGCGCAAGCCGAGCATCATCAACTTTCCAATCTCAAGCAAACTGAGGATTCATTCGATTATCCGTTGGTTGTGGGCAGCTAAATGGGACAGTTGGGTGGTTTTTGTTATCGTGAAATCGTCAAGCGATTAAAGCAATTAGGCTTTCAATTCGACAGGCAGGCAGCAGGTAGCCACGAGATTTGGTACAACCCAAGCACCAGCCGCTATACAACGATACCCAACCATCCGGGCGATATGCCTGAAGGCACTTTGCGTGCAATTTTGAAGCAAGCGGATATTTCCGTCACCGAGTTTTTAGCTCGATAGAAAAGCGTGGCTGAGTAGGTTGCCTCTTTTCGAAACTCAACAGATTAATCAAGCTTTAGCCATAAAACCAAATGAAATTCGCCATTCAAGTTAACGCTAGCCCGTACCAGTCCAATGCCGGGTATACCGCGCATCAATTTATCAAAGCCGCATTGGCAGCGGGGCATGAAGTGTTCCGGGTGTTTTTTTACCAGGACGGCATTTACCATGCGTTCAAATACGCCACGCCGCCGGATGACGAACTCCAGTTCACCGCGCAATGGAGCGAGCTGGCAAGACAGCATCGGATTGACTTGGTAGTGTGCATTTCCGCCGCCCAACGGCGCGGTTTGTTATACCACGACGAGGCCAAGCGGCAGGGCAAGCAGGATAACGATCTGGCCGACGGTTTTCGCATTTCCGGTTTGGGACAGCTGGTTGAGGCCACGTTGGAAGCCGACCGCTTTATCGTATTCGGGTGAGAGCATGAACCTAAAAACAGCCCATTCTCCGAAATTATTCCCAAATTCCGTTCCCCCTTCGACAAGCTCAGGGCGAACGGGATTTGGGAGTGCTCAACTGTAGTTTTTAATATGAAGCGTTATTTATTTGTATTGCGCAAGCCGCCGCACAGCGGAGCCCAGGTTCAGGAAATGCTCGACATTATTTTGACTACCGCCGCGTTTGACCAGCACGTCAGCATCTTGTTGCTGGACGACGGCGTGTTTCAGCTGAAAAACGGGCAGAATCCTGAAAGCGCGGGCATGAAAGATACCGCAGCCATTTTTAAGGCGCTGGAAATCTACGATGTTAACGACATCTACGTCGAAGTGGAGTCGCTGCAGGAACGCGGCCTAAAGCCGGGCGGCTTGT
This sequence comes from Methylobacter sp. Wu8, assembly GCF_036440755.1. Lineage (NCBI taxonomy): Bacteria > Pseudomonadati > Pseudomonadota > Gammaproteobacteria > Methylococcales > Methylococcaceae > Methylobacter > Methylobacter sp. Wu8. The sequence goes on from NZ_JAZGVT010000010.1 coordinate 5,981, forward strand.
GTTTGCCGGTGCAGGAGTTTTACCGGAAAGATATTGCCGGGTTGATGAAGCGGTTTGATGTGGTGTTTGCTGGGTAGGAGATTTTATATCACCACGAAGACACGAAGAGCACGAAGAAAAGCCAAGATAAAAAACTTCGTGCTCTTCGTGTCTTCGTGGTGTTATTTTTTAAACTTCTTATCCAGTCAGCTTCTTATACTTCAACCGATGAGGGTTATCCGCATCGCTACCCAAGCGGCGATGACGGTCGGCCTCGTAATCTTCATAGTTACCCTCAAACCAGACCACGTTACTGTCGCCTTCAAACGCCAGCATGTGCGTGGCGATTCTGTCCAAAAACCAACGGTCATGCGAAATAACCACGGCGCAACCGGGGAAGGCCAGCAGCGCTTCTTCCAACGCGCGCAGGGTTTCAACGTCCAGGTCGTTGGTCGGTTCGTCGAGCAGCAGCACGTTGCCGCCGGTTTTAAGCAGCTTGGCTAAATGCACGCGGTTGCGTTCGCCGCCGGAAAGATCGCCGATACGTTTACCCTGGTCTGCGCCCTTGAAGTTGAAACGGCCGACATAAGCCCGTGACGGCGTTTCGTACTTGCCGACGGTAATCAAGTCCAGCCCGTCGGAAATTTCATCGAACACGGTTTTCTTTGGGTCCAGGTCGTCGCGTAACTGGTCGACATAGGCGAGTTGAACGGTTTGCCCCAGCGTTAACGAGCCCGAATCGGGCTGGTCGACACCGGCCATCATGCGGAACAGCGTGGTTTTACCCGCGCCGTTCGGGCCGATAATGCCGACGATGCCGCCGGGCGGCAGTTTGAAACTCAAGCCGTTGAATAACAGCTTGTCGCCGAAAGCCTTGCTGATGTTGTCGGCCTCGATCACCACGTCGCCCAAACGAGGTCCGGGCGGAATATAAATTTCCTGGGTCTCGTTGCGTTTTTGCACGTCGGATGAAGCCAGTTCTTCAAAGCGCGCCAAGCGAGCCTTGCTTTTGGCATGGCGGCCTTTGGGGCTGGAACGCACCCATTCCAGCTCTTCTTTCATGGCTTTTTGGCGGGAAGATTCCTGTTTTTCTTCCTGCAACAGTCGGTTGCTTTTTTGCTCCAGCCAGCTGGAGTAATTGCCTTCCCACGGGATGCCGGAGCCTCTGTCGAGTTCCAGAATCCAGCCGGCCACATTGTCCAGGAAGTAACGGTCATGGGTTACCGCAACCACGGTGCCGGGGTAATCGTGCAGGAACCTTTCCAGCCAGGCGACCGATTCCGCGTCCAAATGGTTGGTCGGCTCGTCCAGCAGCAGCATGTCGGGGTTGGACAGCAATAACCGGCACAGCGCCACGCGGCGCTTTTCACCGCCCGACAATTTTGTGACATCGGCGTCCCAATCCGGCAGTCGCAACGCGTCGGCGGCGACTTCGAGCTTGCGATCCAGATTATGGCCGTCGCAGGCGTTGATAATGTCTTCCAGGCGCGCCTGATCGGCGGCCAACTTGTCGAAATCGGCATCGGGCAGCGCGTAAGCCGCATAGACCTCATTCAGCTGGTCCAAGGCGGTTTTGATTTCCGCGACCGCTTCCTCGACATTGCCGCGCACGGTTTTATTGGGATCGAGTTGCGGCTCCTGCGGCAGGTAGCCGATCTTGATGCCTTTGAGCGGGATAGCCTCGCCTTCGATTTCCTTGTCGATGCCCGCCATGATGCGCAGCAGCGTCGATTTACCGGAACCGTTTAAGCCCAGTACGCCGATTTTTGCGCCGGGAAAAAAAGACAGCGAGATGTCCTTGAGAATGTATTTTTTGGGCGGAACAATCTTGCCGACCCGGTTCATTGAATAGATGTATTGCGCCATGGTGTTTAGTCAGTCAGTTTAAGGTTGCTAGTGCCCGCTATTATTCCATGTTATCCGGTAATTTTTAAGCGTTGATGCCGGGCGGATTTATTCGGCCGTGCCAAAAAAATGACAAAACGTCATGAAGCAAGTCGCTTGGATTTTAATATTGAAATAACTCATTGTTAAATAATATAAATAAATAAATGGCATTCTTTGTGCTTTAAGGTAGGCAAGCTGGATGACTTTTTTAAAAAATACAGAAAACAGTAATTCGGCAAAACGTAACTATTTCGAATACTTCTGAATATAGCGTTTTGTCCGACTGATTTTTTAGGGTAAGCCATGCTGGTAATAAAAAGGTAATTTCTGTTAGTGGGGGACAAAATCCTTCATTACACTAAAAATAAAGTCAATATTATTTTAGGAGAAGCTTCATGGCTCAATATATCAATACCAATATGAGTGCGCTGACCGCGCAACGTAATTTAAACAAATCACAAGCCGCCGGTATGCAAGCTATGGAACGCTTATCCTCCGGTTTGCGTATCAACAGCGCGAAAGATGACTCGGCCGGTCTGTCGATTGTCGAACGTATGTCGGCGCAGATCAAAGGCCTTAATCAGGCGGTGCGTAACGCCAACGACGGTATTTCCATCGCCCAGGTGGCTGAAGGCGGTTTGGGCGAAATGAGCACCATCCTGCAACGGATGCGCGAGTTGGCCGTACAGTCCGCCAACGACTCCAACAGCGACACCGACCGCACCTCTATCCAGAACGAAGTCAAATCGCTTTACGATGAAATTGACCGGATTTCCGC
>NZ_JAZGVT010000011.1:0-12380 GCF_036440755.1 Methylobacter sp. Wu8
CTGCAACGGATGCGCGAGTTGGCCGTACAGTCCGCCAACGACTCCAACAGCGACACCGACCGCACCTCTATCCAGAACGAAGTCAAATCGCTTTACGATGAAATTGACCGGATTTCCGCCACTACCGACTTCAACGGTGTCAAGCTGTTTTCCGGGGCCGGCGCCAATCAAAGCCGCAGCATTCAGGTCGGCGCCTACGCAGGCCAAAGCATTAACTTCACCATCGGCCAGACCGACACCAAAACCTTGGCGTTGAACAGTTCGGTGGCGGCAGGACAAACCTACTCAGGACGCGTTACCAATACCTCGACGACGGCAGGCGATATGACCATTAACGGCGTATCCGTGGGCGGCGTAGCCGCCGGTGCGTCTGTTGCCAATATAGCAGGCCTGGAAACAGCGATTAACGCCACGTCCTCAACATCGGGCGTGACTGCGGACGCCTTTAACAAAGTCACCGGCTCGCGCGCTTCAGTGGCCGCCGACAAAGCGGTTACCGGCTTGACCATCACCGTAGCCACAGCCGCCGGCGCCGCAGGCACTGCGGTAACCATAGACACCGCCGTTTCATTATCGCAATTGGCCGACAATATCAACCGGCAGGTCGGCGGCGTCGACGCGTCCATCGGCAAGGACGGCAATCTGATATTGACCAACGATAACGGCGCGGCAATAACGATTGGCGGCACCACTTCTAACTCCGGCTTGACCGCAGGAACCTATAACGGTTTTCTGGGCCTTACCAGCGGGGACGGCTCCGATATTAAAATCGGCACGTTGACAGCCAACGATCCAAGTGCAATCAACACCTTCGGATTCAACCAAGGCACCGGCAACGGCAACGTGGTCGGCGACGGCGACATGTCCGGCTCAGTCGCCACCGGTGCAGCAGCCACCACTGCCCTGAACGTACTGGCCGGCGTTTACGACACTGTAGCCACTTCGACCGACGTGGTAAAAATCAACGGCATACTGGTCGGCTCCACCGCAACCGGCAGCGCGGCGGATAAAGCCGCTGCGATCAACGCGATCGGCGATCAAACCAACGTCACCGCGACAGCGAAAACGACAGCTTATGTCACCGTAGCCGGATCGACACTGGCAGCAACCAACAAGTTCTCTATTAACGGCACCGTCATTTCGCTGGCGGCAACCGATGTGGCGTTATCCGATGTGGTAACCAAGATCAATGCAGCCGGTGTCGCGGGCGTCAAGGCTTCCGCGGACGCCGTTACCGGTAAGTTGTTGCTGACTTCGGATTCAGGCGTCGATATTATCGTTGCCGACGATGATGGCGCAGGCGCAACGGGTGGCGGCGTGTTCACCGCAGTCGCCGACAGCTCGACCGGCACCGCAACCACGATTGCCACTGCCCAGTTTGTCGGTGTCCGCGGCAGCATCAGCCTAACCTCGTCCAACGGCGGTTCAATCCGAATCGATGGCGACGGTTCTGCCTCCGGCGGCACCGGTTTGGCCAAATTCGGCCTGGTTGCCCAAAACAACGACGACGTGGTGATTGGCGGCGGATTGGATGTCAGCACCGCTGCGGGCGCGACCGCCGCGATCAAGGCTATCGACGCCGCGATCAACACCGTTGTCGCCAAACGCGCCGCGATGGGTGCGGTACAAAACCGTTTCACCTCGGTGATTTCAACTTTGCAGATTTCGTCCGAGAATATGACTGCATCACGCAGCCGTATTCAAGACACAGATTTCGCATCGGAAACGGCGGAATTGAGTCGTACCCAGATCCTGCAACAAGCAGGTACAGCAATGCTGGCTCAGGCAAACCAATCCAGCCAAGGCGTGATGCAGCTGTTACGTTAATCTCGAAGATAACTTGTTCATAATATTGCCGTCTGTCAGTTTCTATAACTTACAGGCGGCAATTTTTCAAAATTGAAATAATAGAAGCTCCCGTCAGAACGAATAAGCGGCAAGGCCTGCATTGAGTACGTCAAAGTTCCGAACAGATTGGCACGATCTCTCATGGCTTAAGCCGTAACATTGGCTCTTAAATGCGGGAAATGGTTTTGATTCAATATTATTTGTGCACAGCAACAATCAGTGACTTAGCGATGCCTTTAAATGTGCCGTTTAAAGTCTGTAATGTAATTGTAAGTTATTGATAGTTTGTAAAATTATTGATTTGTTGAGTTTTTGTACGATTTAACAAAACACTAATAAAAACCGCAGGTAAGCGATAAATAAAACAATCAATACACAGAGTTATCCACAGATTTTGTGTGTAACTATTGGAGGAATTCCAAGTGTTGTGTTTTGTGTAGGGTAAATTTTCCCGCTTCTGCACCGGAGTGCAGGAGCGGGAATACTTATCAAAGATTGGGTAAATACTGGGGAAGGTGTTGGCGAATATCGGCGGCGCTAAGCGTGGTGATATTTTTATCAAGTTCGAACTGAACCAGTTTTTTAATTTGATCCGGCAATTGGTGGCGCAGCAAGCCAAGAAATGAGGGTTCCGAAACGATCAGTAACTGCTCAAATTTGTGTGCGTTGTGTGCATCTTCCATATATTGGGCGACGTTGCGCGCAAAATTTTCGGCTTCGTGTTTTTTCGGGTCGGTAGGTTGCTCAAATGCGTGTCCGCCTGCACCGACGCTTTTAATTTTTCCAGGCAGGTCCGAAGTTATTTCCCGGTCATGCAAACGGCCTTCCGCATGAGAAAAATCTTCGATCTCTTCTAAAGGGGAAGAAGGCGTGTCAGCGCTAAAAATGCGTGCACGAGTATTATCAGCAACGAGTATCCAGGTTAATTTCATGTTTGTTCCTTCTGTGGCAGATTTTGTTTAAGTAACGTGCTACTTGAAAAGCCGTTGAATCTGAATCCCCGGCTTTGTACTGCAAGCCACAGAGTAGAGGAATCCAGCCCTTCAGGCAATAAGTATTAATACTAGGAGGCTGTGGTGTAAAAGGGCTTTGTTAATAGTTTTGTGTTTTGAACACACGGGCTTTTGCATACGCGGTAAAATAACCCGTCCGTAACGCTTCTTTCTAACTCCAGTCCATATTTTCCATGCAGCCGGCATTTGTCCATTTAAGACTTCACACCGAATTTTCTCTGGTAGACGGGATCGTCAAAATCAAACCCTTGGTCAAGCGTCTGGCCGAGTTAAATATGCCTGCGCTTGCGGTCACCGAGCATGCCAATCTGTTTTCGCTGGTCAAATTTTATAAAGCGGCATTGGGGCAAGGCATCAAGGCGATAGCCGGTTCCGATGTGCTGATTTTCAATCCCGAAGATCCCGCGACACCCTACCGTTTGACTTTGCTGGTCAACAACCATACCGGTTACATCACGCTGACCGAGTTGATTTCAAAAGCCTATCAGGAAGGTCAGCACCAAGGCGTGCCGATGCTCCGCCAGGAGTGGATAGTAGCCAACCATAACGGCCTGATCGCATTGTCCGGCGCAATGAGCGGGGAGATAGGCAAGGCGCTGTTGGCCGAAAACCGTGATGCGGCCAAGCGGCTGGCGGAGTTTTGGGGCGGCTTGTTCGAGGATAGCTTTTACCTGGAATTGCAGCGGGTCGGAAAACCCGAAGAGGAGCGTTATATCGCCGCCGCCGTCGAGTTGGCGTTGGCGACCGGTTTGCCGGTGGTGGCGACCAATGATGTGCGCTTTGTTCATCAGCAGGATTTTGCAGCCCATGAAGTGCGGGTCTGCATCAATCAGGGCCGGGTTCTGGACGATAACCGCCGCCCCAAGGATTATACCGATCAGCAATATCTGCGTAGCGCCGATGAAATGCAGGCGCTGTTTGCCGATCTGCCCGAGGCCTTGGAAAACACCGTAGAAATCGCCAAACGCTGCAATTTAAAACTGACGCTGGGCAAAAACTTCCTGCCGGATTTTCCGGTGCCCGAAGGCATGAACCTGGGTGAGTTTATGGCCGAGGAGGCCATGAAAGGCTTGGAGGAGCGTTTGCAGCACCATCCGGCGGTGGGCAAGGATACCGATGAGGAAAACCGGCGCGTTTATTATGAACGCCTGGATTTCGAGTTGAAAATGATTACCCAGATGGGTTTTCCCGGCTATTTCATGATCGTTGCCGATTTTATCCAGTGGGCGAAAAATAATTTTATCCCGGTCGGTCCGGGGCGGGGCTCCGGTGCGGGCTCGTTGGTGGCTTACGCGCTGAAGATCACCGACCTCGACCCTATCGAATTCGACCTGCTGTTCGAGCGGTTCTTGAATCCCGAGCGGGTGTCGATGCCCGACTTCGACGTGGATTTCTGCATGGACCGCCGGGATGAGGTGATCGATTATGTCGCCCGGAATTACGGCCGCGATCATGTCGCGCAGATCATTACCTACGGTTCGATGGCGGCGAAAGCGGTTATCCGCGACGTCGGCCGGGTGCTGGGTTTCGGCTATGGGTTTGTCGACCGGTTGGCCAAGCTGATCCCGTTTGAAATCGGCATGACGCTGACCAAAGCGCTAAGCGACAGCCCGGAACTGAAACAGCTTTACGACACCGAAGAGGAGGTCAAGGCGCTGATCGATATGGCGCTGTCGCTGGAAGGCACGTCAAGGAATGCGGGCAAACACGCCGGCGGCGTGGTGATTTCGCCGACCAAGCTGACCGACTTTACCCCGTTGTATTGCGACCAGGACGGCAATAACCTGGTCACCCAGTTCGATAAGGACGATGTCGAAGCGGTCGGCCTGGTCAAGTTCGACTTTCTTGGGTTGCGGACGCTGACCATTATCGATTGGGCGTTGCAGGACATCAACGCCAAGCAAAAGAAGCTGGGCAAGCCGCCGGTCGATATAACGACCATTCCCCGCGATGACGCCGCGTCATACGAATTGCTAAAAAACGCCCAGACCACTGCGGTGTTCCAGCTCGAATCGCGCGGCATGAAGGAGTTGATTAAAAAACTGAAACCCGACTGCTTCGACGACATTATCGCGCTGGTGGCGCTGTTCCGTCCGGGGCCTTTGGAATCGGGCATGGTCGACGATTACATCAACGTCAAGCACGGGGCCAAGGCGGAATACGCGCATCCGTTGCTGGAGCCTATCTTAAAGCCCACTAACGGCGTTATTTTGTACCAGGAACAGGTGATGCAGATCGCCCGTGAAATGGCGCTGTACACACTGGGCGGGGCGGATATGCTGCGCCGCGCGATGGGTAAGAAAAAACCGGAGGAAATGGCCAAGGAGCGGGATAAATTCACCGCCGGCGCGATAGAAAACCAGGTCGATGAAAAAATCGCCACTTACGTGTTCGACCTGATGGAGAAGTTCGCCGGTTACGGTTTCAATAAATCGCATTCCGCCGCTTACGCGCTGGTCGCCTATCAAACCGCCTGGCTGAAAGCCCATTACCAGCCCGAGTTCATGGCGGCGGTGATGTCCGCCGATATGGACAACACCGACAAGGTGGTGATTCTGATCGAAGAATGCCGGCAGATGAAGCTGGAAATTATGCCGCCTACGATCAACGTTTCAAAATACAAATTCACCGTTAACGATCAGGGTCAGATCATTTACGGCTTGGGCGCGCTGAAAGGAGTCGGCGAGGCGGCCATTGAAGAAATGCTGATCGAGCGGGAACAGAACGGGCCGTTTTCCGGTTTGTACGATTTATGCAAGCGGATGGATTTGCGCAAATTCAACAGGCGGGTGCTGGAGGCGTTGATACGCGCCGGGGCGTTTGACGAATTCGACGATAACCGGGCCGGACATTTGGCGGAATTGCCGACCGTATTAAAAGTCGCCGAGCAGCACGGCAAAAATGCGCAAACCGGCCAGAACGATTTGTTCGGGCTGGCCGTCAATGCCGATGCCGCGGATGATGCCGACGCTTATTCGACTGTGGTTGAACCGTGGTCGGAAAATGAACGGCTGGCGGCTGAAAAGCTGGTTCTGGGCTTGTTTTTGACCGGGCATCCGATAACCCAGTACGAGCCTGAATTAAGGCAGTTTACCCACGGCACCATAGCCTCGTTGCTGGGCGATGTGGAGCGGTCCAGGGGCAAGATGGAGGCCCGAGCGGCCGGTTTGGTCGTCGAAGTGCGCACCCGTCAGACCAAGAGCGGCAAAACCATGGGCTTTGCGACGATTGACGACCGAACCGGCAGGCTTGAGATTGCGGCTTTTGGTGATGTTTACGAAAAATACCGGGGCATTTTTTCCCGCGACAGTCTGTTGATTGCCGAAGGGGCGTTGGGTATTGACGATTATCTGGGGACGCTGCGCTTGTCGGTTGAAAAACTGTATAGCATGGAACAGGCCAGGGAGGCTTTTGCCAGAAGCATTCAGTTGGTGTGGAATGCGGGGGAGCAGGAAGATCATGGCTTTGTTACGAAGCTGATGGCCGTGCTGGAACCTTTTAAAGGCGGCGGCTGTCCTGTAGGTATTAGTTATACATCAAAGGATGCAAAAGCGAATCTGTTGTTGGGCGATGCATGGCGCGTCCATCCCACCGATGAACTGGTGGCGCGATTGAGAACGTTGTTGGGGAACGGGGCGGTAGAGGTTAGGTATCGATAGGTGGTGTGCCGGGGATCCTGTTCTTGCTGTGGCTTGAACAGGCTTCCCGGCCTACTTCGACGTTATTCCGTTTCTTGTCTTACCGCTTCAGCGGGTTTTGGCGTCGCTTCAACAACCGGTTTTGGTGCCGGAGCCGCCGGTTCAGCAACAGGCGCCGGTCTTGGCGCATCCGAATCCTGGCTGCCGCTGTTAACCTGTTTTGGGGTTTCGGCTTGATGATGCTCCGGGCGCTCGGTTCTTTCCGCTCTCGCTGCAAAGTCGTTGTCGTAAGAACGGGGAGCCGGGCGCGACTCGTCGTTGCTTTCGCTGGGCGCGTCATGGTTAGCATTTGAATCGCCGTCCGTTTCAGGCTTTTTGTAGTTGGGATTGCGCGGACGTCTGCGGTTCGGCCCCCTTCTGGCATTGCCTTTCTTGGGATGTTCTCCGGCAACTGCCGCTGGGGCGGCAAGTTCCGGCACAGACGAAATAACTTCACTGACATCAGCCGCTTCGCTTTTAACCTGTTCTGATTTAGCTACAGGCAGGTTAGCCGGGTCGAGATTGCGTCTTACGTTTCTGCCTTGGCCGCGCGGAGGACGGTTTTGACGAGGCGACTCCTGAGCTTGTTCCGGTTTTTGCGCCGGTCCTTGCTCAGTCGCTTGAACTTGCTCTCTTGGACCGCGTCCTTGCCCGCGGCCGCGGCTGCGTCCCCTACCTTTTTCCTGGACTTGTCTGTTGTCTCGCTCCCTGCTTCTGCTCGGTTGACTCTCGTCAGCCGGTTTGGCTTTTTCAGTGATGGGTGTCGCCGTTTCCTTGGCTTTAGGCGCGGCGCTGGAACCTACAAGCTTATGCCAGAAGCGTTGTATCAGGCTGGCCGATTCATTTTTGCTTTGCACGGGCGCAGGAGAGTCATGCAGGAATTCCTTGACCGCCGCTTTTGTCGCGCTCGGTTTTACTTGCTGGGCAAACTCAGGGATGGTGATGTCTTCGGCTTTTATCTGCAAGTAGCTGGCCTTGCTGTCGCCGGCCTCTTTTTCCTTGATGCGTTCAATGTCATAAGCCGGTGTTTCCAAGTGCTTGCTGGGCAGGATCACAATGCCGACTTTCAGGCGGTTTTCAATTTGCTCGATAGCGCTACGTTTCTCATTTAACAGGAACGTCGCGCACTCAATCGGCAAGTGGGCAATGACTTTTTCCGTGCCTTTTTTCATCGCTTCTTCTTCAAGAATGCGCAGTACGGAAAGCGCGACCGATTCTACGTTGCGGATCGTACCTTGGCCTTTGCAGCGAGGACACGGCAGTTGTGTGGAATCGCCGAGTGACGGACGCATCCGTTGCCTGGACATTTCCAGCAGGCCGAAACGCGAGATGCGGCTGGTCTGGATGCGGGCGCGGTCGATTTTAAGGGCGTCGCGCAGGTGATTTTCGACGGCTTTCTGGTTCTTGTTGGACATCATGTCGATGAAGTCGATCACAAACAGGCCGCCCAAATCGCGCAGTCTCAATTGGCGGGCGATTTCATCGGCCGCTTCCAGGTTGGTGTTCAGCGCCGTTTCTTCGATGTCGCTGCCTTTGGTGGCGCGTGCGGAGTTGATGTCGATCGAGGTCAGCGCTTCGGTGTGATCGATGACGATCGAGCCGCCCGACGGCAGTGAAACTTCGCGGCCATAAGCCACTTCGATTTGGGATTCGATCTGGTAACGGTTAAACAGGGGGACTGCGTCCTGGTACAGCTTCGCCTTGGGCAAAAAGTGCGGCATGACTTGCTTTAGGAAGTTTTGCACCAGTTTGAAAGAGTCTTCATTATCTATCAGGATTTCATCGATATTGCCGCGCAAATGGTCGCGCAAGGCCCTGATGATAACGTTGCTTTCCTGAAAAACCAGGAACGGCGCTGTCTGTTCGCCTGCCGAGCGTTCTATGGCTTCCCAGAGTTGCAGCAAGTAGTTTAAGTCCCATTGCAGTTCCTCTGCATTTTTGCCGCATCCGGCTGTCCTAACAATGAGTCCCATGCTTTCAGGGATCTCAAGCGCCGCCATCACTTCGCGCAGGTCGCTACGGGTGTCGCCTTCTATGCGCCGCGAAATGCCGCCCGCTTTCGGGTTGTTGGGCATCAGCACCAGATAGGTGCCGGCCAGGCTAATATAGGTGGTTAAAGCTGCGCCTTTATTGCCGCGTTCTTCTTTTTCAATCTGAACAACGATTTCCTGGCCTTCTTTAATCAGGTCTTTTATGGCTGGACGACGGCCGTCGTTTTCGACGCCATCTTGTGTTTGACGGTAGAGCGGAGAAATTTCTTTGAAAGGTAAAAATCCGTGTTTTTCAGCGCCGTAGTTTACAAAAGCGGCTTCTAAACTGGGTTCTACATGGGTTACTATCCCTTTGTAAATGTTGGATTTTTTTTGTTCTTTCGAAGGTACTTCTATGTCAAAATCATACAGTTTTTGACCGTCTACCAAAGCGACTCGCAGTTCTTCCGGCTGCGTAGCGTTGATAAGCATTCTTTTCATTCAATATTCCTTGTTGTGTCCTGCTCCATGGTCAGATTTTACTGATCAGACTGGTTTGGGTCATCGTGTTTGTGTAGGGGTACTAAAGCCACTTCTACATATCTTAGTTTTTACGGTCTTTTTTCCGTTTCTGCGTGTTGTAGTTAGTACCCCCGGTCACCACATAGGTGAAAACCGAGGGTAGTTGCACGGACAGAGTCTAAGCAAATAAATATTCTTTTTTCAGTCTTGGTTGTAAATTCCGTCTTAAACAGGAGTTATAGATCGTTCGTCTAGGGTCGAACGATGAACCCGAAAATCTTACAATGATGAGCCAGCGGGAGTAGTTAATCGCTGTTTTAATCATCATTGAGTAGCGCTCTAAGGCGGTGTTGTTAGCCAAATCGCAGAGCAATAGTATGTTTTTTATATAAAAAACTCGCTTAATATAGCAATGTTATTGCCATACATCAATTTAAAGAATCAATCATAACCAGATGCTGGTATTATTTGCATTATGAATAGTGAAGATAAAAGCGTAATCCCCAAAGTTCAATTGGTCGAAATTACCGAAGAAAACAGCGATCAACGATTGGATAATTTTCTAATTGCCCGTTTGAAGGGGGTGCCTAAAAGCCGCATTTACCGGATCGTTCGTAAAGGTGAAGTGAGAGTCAATAAAGGCCGCGTCGATGTTAAATACCGTTTGGTTGCAGGCGATATAGTCAGAATTCCGCCGGTCAGAGTGGCCGAGCGTAGCGAAGAATCGTATGTTCCGCAGGGTTTGCAAGCTGCGTTGCAGCAAGGTATTTTGTTTGAGGATGATGGTTTCCTGATTGTCAACAAACCCTCGGGTTACGCCGTACACGGCGGCAGCGGCGTCAGTTCGGGCATTATCGAAGGGCTGCGCCTGATAAGACCCGAAGCGCATTTTTTAGAGCTGGTGCATCGGCTCGATAAAGATACCTCGGGCTGCTTGATCATCGCCAAAAAACGTAGCGTATTAAAGAAGTTACATGAGCTGTTTCGTGACGATCACATCCATAAAACCTATCTGGCTTTGTTGGCCGGGCAATGGGCCCGGAAAAAACAGGTGGTTGATGCGCCCTTGTTAAAAAATGTCAGTCAAGGCGGAGAACGCATGGTGGTGATCAGCAAAGCCGGTAAAGAGGCCGAGACGCTGTTTCGGCGCTTGAAATTATTTACCGACTCGACGCTGGTCGAGGCTTCGCCAAAAACCGGACGCACTCATCAAATACGTGTTCATGCCGCGAGTCTCGGGCATCCGATTGTCGGCGACGAGCGTTACGGGCGCGATGACATCAACCGCAAGTTTAAAGACCGGGGCTACAAGCGCATGTTCCTGCACGCGGAAAAATTAAAGTTTCAACATCCTGTTACCGGGGAGCCGTTAACCATTTTGGCGCCTTTGCCACAGCAATTGGAAGATTTGTTAAAACATGAAGAACAAGTTTGATTTAATCATATTCGATTGGGACGGCACCCTGATCGACTCGATAGACTGGATCGTCCACTGCCTGCAAACCGCGGGAAAACAGTGCGGCTGCGATATTCCCGAACCTCAGGCCGCAAAAGACGTGATCGGCCTGAGTATCAGAAAGGCCTGCGCCAAGCTGTTTCCCGGAGCCGATGATGAAACGCTGACGCAATTGACGGACTGTTACCAGCAAACCTATTTGTCCAGACAGCTAAGCCGCGAAGATTTATTTCCCGGCGTTTACGAAATGCTGGTCGAACTGAAACAGGCCGGTTATCAACTGGCCGTTGCTACCGGCAAAACCCGGACCGGATTGCAGGAAGCGTTGCAGGCGACAGATACGGAAGATTTGTTCTGCATCACCCGTTGTTCCGACGAAGCCGCTTCTAAGCCCGATCCGCTGATGTTGCATCAGATTATGCAACATGCCAACGCGGCGAATGAACGGAGTTTAATGGTCGGCGATTCCACTCATGACTTGCAAATGGCGATGAACGCCCAAATATCGTCGATAGCGGTATCGTGCGGAGCGCACCCGCAAGACATACTGCAACAATACAGTCCGCTGATATGCTTGCAGCAGCCGGCGGAATTGCTGAATATTATTAGAGGTTAACAAGGCATGGACAATCAGAACAAATCCGAAGTGATTCGCGAATCAGGCTGGGAGCGCGAAGTTATTGAAAAACTGGCTCTGGCCGCCGTCACCGAGCAGACAAGAGCGAGGCGTTGGGGCGTTTTTTTTAAGAGCTTGATGTTTGTGTACCTGATCGCCGTGTTCGGCGTAGCGATGTATCCAAAGCTCAGTGGCGATATTGGCGCCGACAGTAAGGGGCATACCGCCGTCGTCGATGTAGTCGGCATGATCGCCGAAGGCAAAGACGCCAATGCGGACAGCATTATCGAAAGCTTAAGAAATGCGGTCAAAGACGAGCACACCAAAGGCATTATCCTGCATGCGAATTCGCCGGGCGGCAGCCCCGTGCAATCCTCTTATGTGTACGAGGAAATCAGGAAAATTAAAAAAGAACATCCCGATTTGCCGATTTATGCAGTGGTCAGCGATATTTGCGCCTCAGGTTGTTATTTTATCGTATCGGCCAGCGACAAGATTTTTGTGAACCCTTCCAGTCTGGTCGGCTCCATAGGCGTACTGATGGACGGCTTCGGCTTTGTCGACGGCATGCAAAAACTGGGCGTGGAGCGGCGTTTGTTCACGGCCGGCGCGCATAAAGCCATGCTCGATCCTTTTTCACCGTCTAAAGAAGACGAAACAAAGTATATACAAGGCCTGTTAAACCAGGTTCACCAGCAGTTTATCGATGCGGTTAAAGCCGGTCGCGGCGACAGGCTTAAAGAAAATCCCGACATGTTTTCAGGGCTGGTCTGGACCGGCGAAGAAGGCGTTAAGCTCGGCATAGTCGATGGCGTCGGCACTCAGGACAGTGTCGCCAAGGAACTGATCGGCGCGGAAAAACGGGTGGACTTCAGCCAGCAGGAGCATTTGCTCGATAAAATCGCAGGCAAGCTGGGCGCATCTTTCGGACAAGCAGTCGGCAGTATGGTTCAGGGATTATCGCTACGTTAAAAGTTCAGTGCCGATTCAGGCGGAGGGCTTAAAATGATTTTCGCCCGATAATGGAACACGGATGGCTTAGACAGAACGGATTTTTAAAAGCCGGAACCAGGTTTGTTGGGGACTTTTAATCAGTGATTATCCGTTTAGGATCGTGCATAAATTAATTTAGGCAATTACCATGAAGAGCATGAAGGACATGAAGACTTAAACCTTTCATGCCGCTTCATGTCCTTCATGGTTAAAAAATGAAAAATACAACTTGCTCAAGTTATTTTATGCACGTTCCTTAATCCGCGTCATCCGTGTTCTATTTTG
>NZ_JAZGVT010000040.1:0-44742 GCF_036440755.1 Methylobacter sp. Wu8
AATAACTTGAGCAAGTTTTATTTTTCATTTTTTAACCATGAAGGACATGAAGCGGCATGAAAGGTTTAAGTCTTCATGTCCTTCATGGTAATTGCCTAAATTAATTTATGCACGATCCTAAGCCCACTCCGCGCTCAAACTCTCCGCCTGCTCCAGCACCAGTTGAATAGCTTCTTCCTGCTTGGTGGGCGGGTATTTGTACTTACGCAATATCCGTTTAACCATCAATCTCAGGCTGGCGCGAACGCTTTCGCGCACCGACCAATCCACGCTGACGCTGTTGCGTAAATTTTCGGCCAGTTCATGGGCAATTTTCTTCAAGGTTTCATCGCCCAGTTCGCGCACGGAATCCTCGTTGTTGGCCAGCGCATCATAGAAGGCCAACTCGTCACTGTTAAGGCCGAGATCGACGCCGCGATTGACAGCCTCCTTGAATTTCTTCGCCATCTGGATCAACTCTTCCATGACCTGTGCGGTTTCGATGGAGCGGTTCTGGTAACGCTTGATCACGTTGGCGAGCAACTCAGAAAACTTGTTTTGCTGGACGACATTGCCGGCGAAGCGGCTTTTAATTTCGCCTTCCAGCAACCGCTCCAGCAATTCCACAGCGAGGTTGCGTTCCGGCAGATTGCGCACCTCGTTCAGGAAGCCTTCGTCCAGAATGCCGATATTCGGTTTATCCAGGCCCACCGCATTGAAAATATCCACGACGTCTTCGGACACTACCGCCGAGCCGATGATCTGGCGGATCGCCAGTTCGCGTTCTTCATCGGTTTTCTTTTTGCCGCTGATGTCCTTCTTGGTCAGCAACACTTTGACCGCCTGGAAGAACGCGACTTGTTCGCGCACGGCCTTGGCTTCATCCAATGTGCAGCACAAAGTAAAGGCTTTGGACATCGCCAGCGCGGTATCGCAAAAGCGCTTCTTGCCGTCGTTAACGCCGAGCAGATGGTTGGCTGTTTTCGCCAGCATGCGGTGACCGCCGGTTAAAAATCCGCTGTAATCGAAACCGTGCAGCATCGCGCGCAACACATCGAGTTTTTCTTCCAGCACCGCATAAGCTTCATGAGCATCGACGGTCGGGCGTCCGCGTCCTTTGCTGGCGGTGTATTCCTTCAAGGCCTGTTCAGGTCATTGGCGATGCCGATGTAATCGACCACCAGGCCGCCTTGTTTGTCGCGGAATACGCGATTGACCCTGGCAATCGCCTGCATCAGGTTATGTCCCTTCATCGGCTTGTCCACGTACATCGTATGCACACACGGCGCATCAAAGCCGGTCAGCCACATATCGCGCACGATCACCAGACGCATCGGGTCTTCGGGATCTTTAAAACGCTTTTCCAGACGCTTTTTGACTTGCTTGGAATAGATATGCGGCCGCAGCAGGGCCTTGTCGCTGGAGGAGCCGGTCATCACCACCTTGATCGCGCCCTTTTCGGGATCTTCATCGTGCCAGTCCGGCCTCAGCTCAATGATCGCGTTGTACAAATGCGCGCAGATGTCGCGGCTCATCGCCACAACCATAGCCTTGCCGGATTGCGCCTTGTTGCGCTCTTCAAAGTGCGCGACCAGATCTGTAGCTACCTGCTGAATGCGGGGTTCCGCACCGACAATGCTTTCCAGCGCGGTCCATCGGCTTTTGAGCTTGGCTTGTTCGTTGTCTTCTTCGTCCTCTGCCAACTCGTCAACTTCGGCATCCAGGTCCGACAATAACTCTTCCTTTAATCCCAGTTTGGCAAGACGCGATTCATAATAAATCTCGACCGTCGCGCCGTCATCCCTCGCCTGCTGCATGTCGTAAATATGGATGTAATCGCCGAATACGGAACGGGTGTCGCGGTCTTCGGAGGATACCGGCGTGCCGGTAAAGGCGACAAACGTCGCATTCGGCAACGCATCGCGCAAATGCTGGGCGTAACCGACCTGATAGCGCTCAAGGTATTGATTGGAGGCTTCTTCGACAGCGTTCAAAGATACACCGGCAGGCAACTTCCTGGTTTTAAGTTTGGCCTCGAAACCGTACTGGGTACGGTGCGCTTCATCGGCAATCACCACGATATTATGGCGGTCAGACAATACGGGAAAACTGTCTTCATCCTCGCCGGGCATGAACTTCTGAATCGTCGCAAACACGATGCCGCCGGAAGGGCGATTAGCCAGCTTGGCCCGCAAATCCTGGCGGGTTTCGCCCTGTACCGGCTGCTCGCGCAATAAATCCTGCGACAGCGAGAACACGCCGAACAACTGCCCGTCCAGATCATTGCGGTCGGTAATCACTACGATGGTCGGATTTTCCATCGCCACTTCGCGCATCACGCGGGCGGCAAAGCAGGTCATCGTGATGCTCTTGCCGGAACCTTGGGTATGCCAGACCACGCCGCCCTTGTGACTGCCGCCGGGGCGGGATGCGGCGACCACCTGCGTGATCGCCGAACGCACCGCATGGAACTGGTGATAACCGGCGATTTTCTTGACCAACGTGCCGTCATCTTCAAACAGCACAAAAAAGCGCAAAAAATCCAGCAGATAAATCGGAGCCAACACGCCGCGCACCAAGGTTTCCAACTCATTGAACTGGCCGAGCGGATCAAGCGCCACGCCGTCAATGGTGCGCCAGGCCATAAACCGCTCCTTGTCGGCGGAAAGCGAACCCATCAGCGCCTCGGTGCCGTCCGAGATTATCAGCACTTCGTTGTACTGGAACACATCGGGGATTTGTTCTTTGTAAGTATCGATCTGATCGTAGGCTTTCCAAATATCGGCAGTCGCGTCGGCAGGGTTCTTAAGCTCCAGCAACACCAACGGCAAGCCGTTGACGAACAGGATAATATCGGGGCGGCGGGTATATTTCGGGCCTTTGATCGAGAACTGATTGACCGCCAGCCATTCGTTGGCAGCGACATCTTCAAAGTCTATCAGTCGCACAAAATCGCCCCGAGTTTCGCCATCCTTTTGATATTGCACCTGCACGCCGTTGACCAGCAAACGGTGAAAGTGGCGATTGGCCGCCAGCAGCACCGGCGTATCCAGATTCAACACCTGCTGCAACGCATCTTCACGGGCGACCGGCGGTACCAGAGGGTTGAGCCGGTTGATCGCCTGCCGTAAACGTTCGACCAACACCACCTGAGTGTAGTTGCCGCGCTCGGGCGCATTGCCGTCCATCGCAATATCCGGGCCGTAGGCTGAGTTGTAGCCGACGTCGGCCAGCCAGCTTAGAGTTTCTTGTTCCAGTTGGTCTTCGGTCATTTGTTCACTTCCATTTCGCCAAATATATTAGATGCTGTTGAGTGTAGAAAATGCGCTTATTTATACGTGCCGGTCTTGATATGCATAGAAAAAGGAATTTTTTATACATCAAAGCACGCAGAAAACTCTTTCCAGTTGGTTTTTGGTCACGTTCGTCACTGTAAAAAGCTTTACATGAGCCCCTTGTCATGTAAAAAATATCGGATATTTTTAACATGACAGCAGGATCATGTTAAAACCATCAACATGATGTCAGCGGGCGGAAAGACTGCTTCCACTTGCACCCTCGGCAATTTAGCGCTTACCCTCGATCATTTCAGCACCTCCCAATGGCCGCCTTTGGCAGGCCCGATGCGTGACAAACGGTTTTCATCTTGCAGCTTTTTGAGATTTCGTTCAACAGAACGCTCGGTTACACCAATCGAAAGCGCTAATTCCGGGATCGTGGACAAAGGATTTTCGCGAAGCAGCGCAAGAATTTTCCCCGACGTTTTCCCCGACGTTTTCAACAGCACTTCTTTCATCGCATCCTGCAACGCTTGCAACATGAATTCGATGAAAGGAGTTGAATCCGCCAGCCTGTCCGCGTCCGCCAAGGCCTGATAATAAGCGTCTTGCCGGGTTCTGATCACCGATTCAACCGGCAAATACGCCAATAGCGGTTGCCACCGGCTCAATATCAGTGTTTGCCATAAACGCCCCATCCGGCCGTTACCATCCGCGAAAGGGTGGATAAACTCAAATTCGTAATGGAACACGCAACTGGCAATCAACGGATGTACAGGTGCCGATGCCAGCCAAGTCAGCAAATCCTCTATCAGCCCGGATACCCGGCCTGCGGGCGGCGCCATATGCACCAAGCTCCGGTCATTGTATATGCCTACGCCGCCGCTGCGAAAACAACCCGCATCATCGACCAGTCCCGCCATCAGCAAGCTATGGGCTGTTAATAAATCAGTTGCGGAATGCGTCTGCCAACGCGGCATCTGTTCATAAGCGGCAAAGGCGTTGCGCACCTCCTGGATTTCACGCGGCAAACCCAAAACCGGTTTGCCGTTCAGTACGGCGGTCACCTGTTCGATGCTCAAGGTGTTATTTTCGATAGCCAGCGAGGCCTGAATGGTGCGGATGCGATTGTTGCGCCGCAACTGCGGCGACAGATCGCCGTCATCTGACACCGCCCAACGGGTTAACAGCTCGACGATGTCTGCGACCCGTTGCAGTATCAGCGGCGTGATGGTGTAGGGCGGCTGATAACTCATGCGCCGGCTTCCTCGGCGAGTGCTTCGGCATCCGGCAGGCGCAGCTGGCCGGAGATCAGGCGGGGGAGCAGGGTGTCGCGTAGGGTGGCTAGGGTTTGGGCTTGTTTAAGGTTGACTGCAAATCTTTGACGCAAAGGAAGTGCAATTTCATCAAATGCAAGCAAGGTTTCTTTAGGTGGAATGATTAGCTTCAAAGCAGCAAGTTTACTTCGATTTAATTCGGTTTGACCGGTCGATCCTTCTCCCAGACGTTCAATCTCAACTTGTCTTCGCATCATCGAAAGACCGAGATAATTCCATGTTAGATTTTCGCTTGCGCGTACAACCGTAACGTGTGAATCCACTATCATCAACTCGTCAGAGGACAGGACTTGAGCAACGCGGCCTAGTGTTCCGACGCCAGTTGAGTTTACCAAAATATCACCGATGGATAGTTCGCGCCCATCAATTTTTCTTTGCACGGGATCGTGCCGACGCGCTTTGCTGAGATCTAGGATAAAGTCGCGGATACACTTTTGATTAACAACCAGAACGCCACCTTCCTCTAAATACTTTGGTGAAATTCCACGGCTCAGATAAACCGTATTATCACCAATATTTCCAGCCCGCCATCCCTTCGGCACCAAGCCCAGTTCCGATTCTTCGAAACTGTCGGGAAAGAGCGCGGCGGTTTCGGCATCCAGGGCCGCTACCGGCATCCTGCCTTCAGTGGCACTCGTACATCCCTGTACAGCGCCTTCCGGCTCGCGGCCTTGCTGTTTGGCGCGCACGGGGTCGAAGTCCACGAACCAGGATTTGAACAGGGCTTGGGCGATGGCTTCGAGGGTGGCGTTGGTTTCGCGTAGGAGTACGATGCGGTCGTCAATTGGTTTTAGGACTGATGCTACTTGTTGCTGAACATCTATATTTGGTATCGTCGCCGTTATTTTTCGCTGATCTCTAAGGCTGACGTAGTCCGCCATATCAGTTTGGCCTTTCAAGTACCCAATTTGATTTAAAAATTCTTGGCTGCTCATCCAGTAGTAAAGATATTCAGGCAATATTTCTTTTTTGTCTAAGGAGCGCCAAAAACATAATTGCGGTGAATAGACAAATCGAGGTGTTTTTAGATCAACCAGCGCAAACCTTCCCACTGTGCCTTTTGATGTAAAAACTACGTCCCCCGGTTTGCTAATTTTATTTCCTACTTTTGCCAAGTCAGCTTCTGGGAAAAAATCAGCATTATTAAATTTGAAGCCATTGTTAATGTTTGCAGCTCTCGCAAAGGGAATGCCTGTATTGGAAAGCTCGCTATTTTTCGCACGATAGCCGTCTCCAATCTCTAAGAGATTTTTTTCAATTAATTGATCGATTCGGTAAGCCGCGTAGGTCGGATTAACGTAATGTAACCCGACATCTTCGTTCGCAGGTGCATCCACAGCCTGTCGGGTTACGCCCGATGGGCTAACCCGACCTACATGGCTAATTTGCGTTTGCTGTTCTTTCTGAATAACTACCTTGTCTTGCTCGATAATCTTTCGGAACGACTCGCTGGTCGTGGCCCAATCCACCACATCCACTTTGTAGGGCAAATCAGATTCGGAGAAATCTTCCGTCAAGGCCCCCAAGACACGGAAATCGAGCGCCTTATCGGAAACGACGCACAAGTCCAGATCGGAATAATCCTTGGCAGTCCACTTGGCGCGAGAACCAAACGCCCACACTGCATACTGCGGAACATGCCGCTGCAAAATTTCCTGAACTATTTGCAAATGGTCGGGGCGTATATCAATCAGCATAGGGGCGGAGTCGCTTCAGCAAATCTTGTGCATCGGGCAGAAAAGTCGGCGTGTGGGCGAAAACCTGTGCTGCAATGACTGAATCGTAAGTATGCGATGTGCGATTGCGGGCGGCAAGATGCCCTAGCCAAGCTTCGGCGTCGGCAATCAACCCGAGTTTTGCTGCTTCCCTAAAGGTGTCTTTTTTGGCGTTTGCTTTCTCAAGGCCAAAGACCTCTTTTAGAACACGCACCAAGATTTGCCTAGAGACATCCATCGCTATTTCAAAGCGCTGGATCACGCCATCCCGGACAGTCAGCAGCTGCGGGTACTGCTCGTATTCAATCAAGCCCTGCTCCAAAGCGGCTACTGCTAATTCCAGGGCTTTAATGCTCAGCTGAGACATATTCGTTACCTCCTACACCCATTGCCAATGTTGATTTTTGTTCAAAACTCATACCCCAAGCCTCACTGCCATTAAGTTAAGGATGGACAGTCCCTTCTCCCTCAGGGAGAAGGGTAGGATGAGGGGATCAAATAAAGTTTTTTGCCTTATTTTTTATTCTCCTCACCCCAACCCTCTCCAGCAGGAGAGGGGGCTTTTTTCTTAACTTAATGGCAGTGACCCCAAGCCTCCCAACTTCAGGCGTATCAGCCGCATAGCTCGGGTTACGACTTATATGCAGAAGGCAGAGCAACGCATGGAGCGGTTGCAGTGCGCAGTGTAACATGAGCTTGGTCAGCAAAATCACGACGTGAAACCAGGGCAATTGGGCAGCAGGCTGCTGCCCAATTAAACCTGCCGGGCAGTGCTCGGCAAAATAGGCCATGTATTTCAGGTTGCGGGTGGAAAAGCCGCGCATGTCGGGGAAAGCCTCTTTTAAATCGTGCGCCAGCCGGTTGATGACCTTGGCGCCCCAGCCTTGCTCGGCTTGGCGGTTCAGGATCTCGCGCCCGATCTGCCCGTACAGGCTCACGAGTTCGGCATTGGCCGCGAGGGTGGCGCGTTGGCGGGCTTGTGCAATCCGGCCCTTTAGCTGCGTCAGCCATCCGGCATAACCGGGCGGCAGACCTAATACCTGAGGCTTAGTCATGGGTCGGCTCCGCGGTTTTTTCCAAGCCGATAAAAACCACATATTCACTCTGATCATCAAGCGCCAAAAATTTTCCTGCCTGTAAGGCGGCAAGATGCTCAGGACTCAGCCGAATCAATTGTTGGCCGTACCGTTTGCCAAAGGGTTGGCAGGTCTGCTCCACATCGCATATTGCATCAACGATGGCGACTACATTTTCTTGCTCAGAACTCATACCCCAGCCCTCCCAACTTCTGCCGGATCAGCGCATCGAGTTCCGCGCCTTTGGCCATTTGCTCGCCCAGCGTTTCGGTCAGTTTTTGCATTTTGTCGGCAAACGCTTCGTCATCGTCTTCAACGGCTTCTGCGCCGACGTAGCGGCCGGGGGTTAGGACGTGGCCGTGTTCGGCGATTTCAGTCAGGGTGACGCTACGGCAGTAGCCGGGGATGTCGGCGTAAGAGACTGCCCCTTTACCCGTGTGCGGTAATACTGTTGACTTAATAGCGGGCGCTCCTTCTCCCTCAGGGAGAAGGTTGGGATGAGGGGATTTAAATAAGTCTTCTTCCTTATTTTGCTTTCCCCTCACCCAACCCTCTCCCTCTGGAGAGGGCTTTAAACCGCTTAAGTCAGCAGCATTGCTTACGAAGGGAGATGAGGAATTACGCCATGCCTCGACAGTTTCGGCGATGCGCTCGATAACGTCATCGGTGAATTCGCATTGCACCCGGCTGATCATGCTGCCGAGTTTGCGGGCGTCGATGAACAGGACTTCGCCTTGGCGGACGCGCTTTTCCTTGACCAGGAACCACAGGCAGGCGGGAATCTGGGTGTTGAAGAACAGCTGACCGGGCAGCGCGATCATCACTTCGACTTTGTCGGCCTCGACCATCGCGCGGCGGATGTCGCCCTCTGAGTTCTGGCTGGACGACATCGAGCCGTTGGCGAGCACGATACCGGCGCGGCCTGTCGGTTTGAGGTGGTAGAGCATGTGTTGCAGCCAGGCGTAGTTGGCGTTGCCTTGCGGCGGGGTGCCGTAAACCCAGCGCGGGTCGCCTTCCAGGCTGCCGTGCCACCAGTCGGAGATGTTGAACGGCGGATTGGCGAGCACGAAATCGGCGCGCAGGTCCGGGTGCTGGTCGCGCACGAAGCTGTCGGCGGGTTCTTTTCCCAGGTTGAAGTCGATGCCGCGTATCGCAAGGTTCATTGCGGCCAGCCGCCAGGTGGTCGGATTGGCTTCCTGGCCGTAAATCGATACATCGCCCAACTTGCCGCCGTGAGCTTCGATGAATTTTTCCGATTGCACAAACATGCCGCCGGAGCCGCAACACGGGTCGTACACCTGACCGTGATGCGGGGCGAGTACGGCGACCAGGGTTTTGACGATTGAGGCGGGCGTGTAGAACTGTCCTCCACGCTTACCTTCGGCGCTGGCGAACTGGCCGAGGAAGTATTCATAAACTTGGCCGAGCAAATCGCGGGCGTTATTTTTAGCCCGGTCTTCGGCATTGCCGGATTCGCCAAAGCCGATTTGCGAAACCAGATCGACCAGTTCGCCGAGTTTGCCGTCGGGCAGCTGCACGCGGGCATAGCGTTTGTCGAGGATGCCTTTGAGTTTGGGGTTTTCGGTTTCAATCAGCGACAGGGCGTCGTCGATGCGTTTGCCGATGTCGGCTTGTTTGGCCCGGGCGCGCAGGGTTTCCCAGCGGGCGGCTTCGGGCACCCAGAATACGTTGACTTCCTTGTAGTAGTCGCGGTCTTCGAGTTCCGCATCGATCAGTTCCTGGTCGGCGTCTTCCAGGTAATAATCGTCCCGGCTGTCGGCAAACTTGCGCATCAGTTCTGCGCGGCGGGTCTGGAAGGTGTCGGAGATGTATTTGACGAAGATCAGGCCGAGTACGATGTGTTTGTATTCGGCGGCGTCCATGTTGGCGCGCAGCTTGTCGGCGGTGGCCCAGAGTGTTTTTTTGATGTCTTCGATCATGTGTTTTTGCTTAACAAATTTGAATGGCGAATCTTATAACAACTCCCTGCCTTATGATCGGCAAAACCGGTTGCGATAAACAATTGTTCCGTGGCCGGTTATGCACCCGTCCCGGTATTTTGGCCGTAGGTTATCCTACCTCGCCTATTTTTTCGAATGTATTTTCTCGTTCATGCGCTACGTCACTGCCTTAAGTTAAATCGTGTGTGGTGAGCACTTCGGCGACAGTCGGGAGAGCCTTGTCGAACCACGACTTTGTCAGATTTAATGAACGCAAAATTCCCCAATATCGTCATTCCGGCAGGGATTGCAGGACCCGTTAGAGCGCGTAGCGAATCCAGGTTCTATGGATGGATTTGTGCTTAGGATCGTGCATAAATTAATTTAGGCAATTACCATGAAGAGCATGAAGGACATGAAGACTTAAACTTTTCATGTCCTTCATGTCCTTCATGGTTAAAAAATGAAAAATAAAACTTGCTCAAGTTATTTCATGCACGTTCCTTACCATCCATGTCACTGGATACCCGCTCCCAGCGGGTAACATGAGCTTGCGTATAATCTGACAAAGTAGAATGAGTGGTGATCAATATTTCCTCTCAACGCTTTAAGCCGACCTTGTTTGGTTTTGCTGTCCAGGCGCCTTAGCTTTGATCCTTGGGTCGGCTTGGTTGCTTTGCGCTTTTGGGGCGTTATTGCCACACTTTGAATTAATGCCTGTAGTACGCTGAACAGGGATTTGCGCGAAACGCCTTTCGACATGGCCTTTAGTCTTGAGTGCATACGAGATCTATGTCTCATCTTGCAGATAAGTTTTTTCCCGGTAATTCCGGCTATGCCAGACAAATCCCAAAGCGGTCGCCAGCATCAATGCGGCGAAAAACCAAAAATAGCTCGCCCCGGCAAGACGGCTGGAACCGTCCGGGTTTTCGATGAAAAAATTCACCGCGCTGGTGAACAGGTTGCCGAGCGCGACCGCCGCCATATACAGCGACATCACCAGTGATTTCATCGATCTTGGCGCTTGCGTATAAGAAAATTCCAGGCAGGTGATCGACACCATCACCTCGGCGGAAGTCAGCAGCAGGTAAGCCAATAACTGCCAGCCGATGCCGGGGTGAAACCCCGCATCGATGCGCATCTGGATAGCGGCGATCAATACAAACGACAACACCGTGATAAACAAACCGATCGCGATTTTGTTCAGATAGCCCAAATGCAAATACCGGCCCAGCGCCGGGTATAAAAACCGGTAAAACAACGGCGTGAGCAGCACGATCAGCAACGGATTGGCGGCTTGAATCTGAGACGGCAATATCTCCACGCCGAAGACAATCCTATCCATCTGCTGCGATTGCAAGACCCAGGACGAGCCGTTTTGGTCGAACAAGGCCCAAAACATTGCAATGAACAAATAAATCCCGCTTAACCGGCCCAGACAGCGCAAGCCTTCTCCGCTCAAGGCCTCGCGCACGAAGCCCATGCCGGCGGCGGGTATGTGTACAAACCGGTGTCGCCCCGACCAAAATACCACCGTCGCCAACAGCATCAACAGGCCCGGCAGCAAAAATGCGACCGATGCGCCGTAGGTTTTAAGCAACCAAGGCACCAGCAGCATGGAGATAAAGGCCCCGAAGTTAAGAGACAAATAAAACCAGCTGAATACCTTGCTTAGCCAATGTTGGTTGCTTGCCCCAAACTGGTCGCCGACATGCGCGGACACGCAGGGTTTAATGCCGCCCGCCCCCAGCGCGATCAACGATTGTCCCACCAACAAGCCTGTTCTGGTATCGTCCAGCGCCAAACAAAAATGACCCAGGCAATAAACCACCGACAACAGGATGATGGTTCGGTACTTGCCCAATAGGCCGTCGGCCAGCAACGCGCCAAAAAACGGCGTGAAATAGGTGATGGAGACGAATAAATGAAAATACGCCTTGGCCTCGCTGTCCGACATAGGCGCAAGGTTGCCCCCGGCATCCATCAGGTATTGGGTCATGAACACGACCAAAATCGCCCGCATGCCGTAATAGCTGAAACGTTCCGCCAGTTCATTGCCGATAATGAAAGGGATGCCTGACGGTATTTCCGTGGACGGAACAGGCGCGGTACGGTAGGGAGTTTTCACAAAATGATGCCTGCTAAATTTTGATTACGCTGATTATGCTGGTTCCCAAGCTCCAGCTTGGGAATTCAGTCCGGGAAGCTCAAGCTTCCTGTATCGCGAAGCTTGAGCTGGGGGACCAGTGTCACTTGTTTCGTGCTTTTCGTGGACAACACAGTTTTTCCGGCATCATCCGTCCGTTTGCCCCTCGGCTTCAAATTCCAGCCGGGTTTGTTCTCGAATCTGCCGGCGGCGCAACTCCCATAATTCGCGCAGCTTGTCGGAGTTCAAATCCCTCTCGTCGGCTTCGGAAATGAAATCGACCTCGCCGTTGCCCTCGGCTTCGGTGCGGGTAAAACTCCATTCCTTGGTGAACTCGGTTTTGATCGCCCCGGCATGCTTGGTCGGCATCGCGCAGATCAGCTGCATGCCGAGGCTGTCGCGGATGAAGCGGATCACGTCGTGGGCGCGGCGCTCGTCCATTTTGGCGAACGACTCGTCGTTGACCAGCAATTTCAGGTTCATGCCTTTGTCGAAATGTTTCAGGCGATTGGTCACCACAGCGGCGCGGACGATGTAGGCCGGGGTTTCCAGCTGTCCGCCGGAACCGGTGCCCCATTCCGACAATGCTACACGGGAGCCGCTGTCGGAATCCTTCCAGATTTCATAGCGGCGGTAATTGCGGTAATCGGCCACCCGCTGCAATTCCTTCAACGCGCGATCCTGGTCGTCCGAAAGCAGGAAGCCGACCAGCCGGTCGCGAATCTTGCACTGTTCGGGACTCAGCTCGTTGGTATCGAACAGGTCGCCGGACTCCTGAGATTCCGACATGTCGTAGGCCGCGCAAAAGAAATCGTAATATTCCTTAAACTCCGGCACCCACACCGACCAATCCAGCTGAAACCTATCGGTGCCGAATTTAAGCCGGTTCAGTTCGGTGTTTAAAATTTTCAGGGTCTTTACGCCATCATCGACGGCGTTGCGGATTCCAAAACAGAACTGTTTGGTGAACACATCCTTGAACGACGACTCGGCGGTACGCAATTTATCCAGGTTTTTGACGAAACCGATCTCCTGCTGTTCCCGCAGTTGTTCTTTAAGCCGCTCGAACAGTTGAATCAACTGCCGGTATTGGCTGGCAAAGTCGGCGTCACGCGCTTCGCTGTCATACTGCAAATGCAGCTGTTCATGATTGCGGGCATGTTGATTGTAGTCGGCGATGTTTTCGTGTATCAGGCCAAAGGCGGCCGTGGCTTCGATCAGTTTTTTGCCGTGTTTGTCCTGCAACTGGCCATTGGATAACGCGGTTGAATCGGCGATTGCATCGACCGCTTGCTGCAACGCGGTCAACGACAGGCTTTCATTGACCGAAGCTATCCATTTCAGCGGTTGCAGGTCGTTGTCGATCTGGTGCTGCCTGTCGGCCAATCCTTGTTCCAGCACGTCCGATTTTCTTTGCTGCTGCTCTTTATCGCCCTGAAATTTGCCCACTTGGCGGTTGGCAAGATTCACCTGTTTTTCCAGGTCGGCGATCAGCTGGTCCAGCGTATTTTTCTCGGCCTCCAGCTGGTCGACTTCGGTCAAATCCAGGCGCGCCAGATCGGCATGCGCAGCCTGGCTGTCGTGAACCGTTTTCTCCAGCTTCGCGACATCGGTAAAATTCGGCGTTTGCAAATCGCGAAGCGAGCCGAGCAAACCGTTCAACTGCATACCCTCGGCTTTTAATGCCTGCAATTCCTGCTCGGCCTTGCCGTGCGCCTCCAGCGCATTTTGCCGCGCCAGACGCTGGGCTTCCTTGCCGAATACCAGCGTGTCGACATCGCCGGTAAACAGGGTCCGCGAACCGGCGGCCTTGCTGTCTTTCATGACACCGCGCTTTGTGTAGCGCAATTGTTCGACATTATCGACCTTGACGACATCCCCGTATTGGGCGACCAGATAGGCATAGGCCAGCGGATGTTCGGTATGCAGCTCGTGGATGACGGCGTCTTTCGGTACGCGCTCCGGCTTGGCGTCGCGCTTGCACAGCGAGCCTTGGATCACCTTGGCGCGCAGTCGGCGTTCCTTGACGAATTCGATGGCTTCCGCTTCCCAGTCCTCATCGACGACAAAGTTGAAGCGCGCACCGGCGATATAGCCTTCGATGGCCGATTGCCAGGACAGGTCCTTGGGTTCGATCAGGTCGCACAGCACCTGGGCGCGGGCGGCGGGCAATTCGCTGCGAAAGGCTTTCAGCGCCAGCGCTATTTCACGGGGATAATCCGCGCCGCCTTCGGCCAGATTGGCCTTGCGCTCGGCCAGCTTCTTTTCCTGCGCCAGGGCTGCTTCAAGGCGGGTTTGCAGTTGCCAGATCTGGCTTTGCACGGCGGCGACAAAACTGTTCTCGGTTCCGGCCAGGGCTTGGTAAAGCCGCTCGAAACCGTCATTCAAGCCTTCCAAGGCCCGCACCGTGACCAACTGGTCATGCGGGTCCTGCTCTGCCAGCAACTGCTGCTCAAGTTGTTTACACGGCGTTTGCCCGACAGCAGCCATTACCTCGGCCAGCAACTCTGCCGCTGCCGACAGCTCGCGTTTCGACGCCGGAAACGCCATGCCGATGATGTTCTGCGCGGCGGCTTGCAAATGCCCGGCTTGTTGCAACGCTTGTTGCAAGTTGCCAATCGCCGCTTTCGCGTCCAGTTGAATCGCATCCAGCCGTTCGGTAATACGCCGTTTCTGGTCGGCCGCCGCAATACCGCTCAAACGCGCGGCCAGCTGAATCTGGCTGTCGACATGGCCTTTCTTGTCGCGGTTTAAAGCGTCTATCCGAACATTGGCTTCCTGGATATTTTTGTCCAGTTCGGCGATTGCCGTCTTGGCTTGCTGTATCTGTATCCGGTCGCCCTGCAACAAGCGCTGCGAATGCGCCAACTGGTACTGGACAGCGGTTTCATATGCCGCATTGGCTTTGGTCAGCGCTTTTTCGATGCTTTCAAGACGGACCACATTGGCCTGCAAGCGGTCGCCTTCGATCCGCAATTGATGCACCTGCCGCATCAGACCGCTGATCTGGGTAATGCGCTGCGGCAGTTGCTGGATGTCGTATTCCAGAATCTGGGTTTTGACCAGATCGTCGACGCTGCCGATCGGTTTATGGGCGATGGACCCGCTCCAGGCTTTGGCGGCCAGTTCCGCTTCCGAAAACGATACGTTACGCTGGCCGCGAAACCGGCCGTACAGCTGGCACAGGTATTCGCGCTTGGCGTCGCGCAGGTTCATCACCTGCGGGTAGCGGGCTTTCAGGTGGTTTTCTATTTTTTCGACCTCGACCACGCACATATTATCGTTGCCGTCGTAATTGACCAGATCGCCCAAGCCGAGCGTCGCGTCGTCGATCAGCAACAAGGCCAACCGCTCCTGCACCGCCTGGCGACGCTCGCCGGAACCGTCGACGCGCACCGCAGCGCCGATCAAAGCGGTAAACGGCTTGCCGTCTTCGCCCTCGTCAGGTTTGAATACTGCCGCGACATAACCGTGCGCGCCGTCGGGGCGGGCGAACAGGTTGTCCTCCGCACCGACAATATACGACCACAAGGTGCGCTTGCTTTTGCTGCCGCGCGAGGTTTGCGTGGTCTCGTCCTGGCCGGGATTATAGCTGTAGATGTTTTGGTGCGCGGCGGTCATCACCGTTTGCAGCGCATCCAGCAGCGTCGATTTGCCGGAACCGGTAGGGCCGGTCAGCAGCGTCATATTGCCCATCTCGTATTCGTCGCTACGCAGCGCGCCCCAGTTGACCAGGATCAGTTTATCCAGTTTCATTGGCTTTGCTCTCCGCTTTCCGGCTCAACGGCTACCTCGACAAAGCCTTCCGCCTCCAGCGCCGCTGCCAGCACGTCCTCGCCGATAATGCCGAGGATGGTCGGGCGTATCGCAATCAGCGCGTCTTCATCGAGCATCGAAAACAGCGCGCCGTATTGGATCAGGCGATGCCGTTTCAAGTCCTTCAGCAGGCGGTCGCGGTCACCGAGGTTATCCGGCAACGGCCTCTTGATCTGGACTTGCAGCGTGGTCGCCAGTTCCTCGAAACGGATCAATACATCGCCGTCGTCGCTCAAGCGGCCGCCGCCTTCGGCCAGGCCTTGCTGATACAAAAACCGCAAAGCCAATGCCGAGGCGACGAAATCGGCGGACAGCCGGGCGCGTAGCGACGGCGTAGGGTCGTTATCGTCCTCGGCCAATCCCGGAATCTGCGCGCCGGGCGCATAGAGCCGGAAAAATTCGTTTTGGAGATCATGGATCAGTCGAAAGCCCGACAGCGCAAAATATTCGGCCAGCAGGTTTTCGATCCGGCAGGCGTCGTCGTAGCAGCGCTGTTCGACGCCGTCTTCGCCGCGGACGATGATGCCCCAGGCGAACAGCCGCGCGGCGATTTCCTGGAAGCGTTGCAGTTTGAGGTTTTCCGGCTCCAGCCGGTCAAGCAGGGTTTGGGTCAGAGTCATGATTGAATTCAATTTGATAGTCGCTGCCTGTGTAATAAGCGTTGTGTAATCGGCTGGGCAATTTTTTGGCGTCCAGCGTTTCGTCGCGGGAGGCGCGCACCGCTTCCACCATCTGCATGGCCTGCAACACGTCGGTTGCGGTCTGCATCGGCAGGCTGGACAGCCGCACCGAGCGCTGCTGCAAGCGCAACTCGCCGCGGATGTAATCGACGACGTCCTGGTTCGACAGCGTAAAGGCTGCCGCCTCGCTACGCTGCATCGCCGCCTGCAAACGCGCATCGCGGGTTACTTTGGGCAGCGCGGTGACGGTCAAGGCCTTGCGGCGTTGCGAGGCGCTACGCAATTTGAACGCCGCGGGGTCCAGCAAGCGGATTTCGCTGACGGTGATGGCGGCACCCAGCCGTTTCAGAAAACCGGTTTGCGCGTCGCCTTCCAGCGTTGCGGCCTGGGCGATGGCCCGGCTGTAAGCCTGCCGGCTTTGCCCGCCTTGCAGCATCAAGGCTTGCTGGACGATGCTCGCGGCGCGGCGCATGTAGATATTCATCGCCTTGATCAGTTCCGGGTGTTTGGCGGTACAGGCGACTTCGACCCGGTCTTCGATGCGATCCAGCAGCCAGTTGAAAATCGCGGTATCGCCCCGCTCCTGATGGGTCCAGGCGGCAATGTCCTGCAACTGGCTTTCGAAAGCGTTGACCTTGTCGCCTTCCAGATTGCGCAAGCGGCTTAAACTGTCGCGTATCGCCTGCCGGTGGCGTTCGACATTGTCGGCAGTCAGCTGTTTTTTAAATTCCTTCTCGAAGCGGTCCAGGAAAGCGACGAACTCGTCCCAGGGCGTATGGGTCGCTTCCGACATCAGACGGCGCACCAGTTCCTGAAAATAATCGACGCCTTCCGACAAGTCGCTGATGATTTTTTCGGCATAATCGTAGGCATCGACCAGATCGTAGGCGTCGATATTCTTGCGCGCCGCTTCCAGCGCGTTACGGCAGCTGCGCACGTTGCGCTGGCGGCTGCGGGAGCGCAGGCGGTCCAGCGACCACAAGGCCTCGGCGAACAGTTTTCCGGCGCGGGTTAGGCGATAGGCTGTCACCAAACCTGCGCGGTCGCCGAAGGTCTCCAGCCAGCCGTCTTTCAGCAGTGCGCGTATCAGCGCGTTGGTCAGTTGCTGGTCGTCGGCGTTATCCAGTCCCGACAGCTCGTCCTCGTCCAGGATGCTGTCGGCCGCAATGTTGTTGATCAAGCCCTGCACGGTCGGGGCCAGTAAATCCTTTAAGGCGTCGCGGGTCAGGTTCTGCGAATAATCGGCGCTGGGCCCGTGCAAGCTCTCATACAGGGAGCGCAGGCAAGCCACCACCAGTTCGCGGCGCTTTCCGTTCAACGGGCGGAAAAAATTCTGACGTTCAGCTTCGAAAAACACCGGATACCCACAAGTTTATTGTTTCAGCGGTTGCAGCAAGAACTCCCCAAAGCTGTTTGGAAAGCGTTAGAAGGATGCGGACATTATATCAAACATACGCGGCAACCGAAGAAAGACGCCGGGGATGTTGTTATATCAGTTGGGTTCCTCAGGGTTCTCTACATGTAATTCCTTCAGTGTTTTCCCGGCTAATTTCGATACATAAAACAAGATTCCCAGCGTAAACAACAATCCGGCAACCAGCAACGGATACGAAACCGTAGCTGGCGCCGAAGCGCCGCTAACCAATCCGGCAATGTGTTTGGTCGTGTAACCGATATAGACCAGGATCAGGTTGTAAATCAATATTCCGCTGGTCGCGGCCAGATAGGGCCAGAATCCGACCGGGGCAACGGCGAAAGCGTAACTGAGCAATGCAAAGGGCAGCGGGGTCAAGCGTAACAGCAGCATCAATTTGAAGGCTTGATTGCCTAGGGCTGCATCCAGCGCTGCCATTTTGGGGTGTTTTGCGATCAAGCCGAGTACTTTTTGCCTGAACAAATAGCGGCCCAACACAAAAATAAGCGCTGCGGCAAGATAGGTGGAAACAATAATGTAAAACTCGCCTGCACCGATTGGAAATAACAGCCCGGCAGCAAAACAAAGCGCATCGGCGGAAACAAAAAAAGGCGTCAGCACCAGGAATAAAACGATAAAACCCAGCGGCGCCCACGGGCCGAGGTTTTGAATCCAATGCTCGATACCCGGAAGGTGCAGTTCCAGCTCGTGCCCGATCAGAATTAAAATTCCCGCAGCCAATGCTAGAGGCAGCAGTTTTTCGGTGAGTTTGCTTGTTTTTGTTTTCATAAGTAGTTTCCAGAAACACAGAATCGTTTTTTGGCTGAAAATAAAACCGCTAAAAACCGCAGTTGGAGCGCACGAACGGGATGTTGGAATGCTCAACTACGACTTTTAAAATTAACGGACTTTGATCGCCGTTATCAGATAATTGCCGGTTGTAGCCGCAACAATATCCGTGCTGACGGCATTCCCGGATATTCTGAAGCGCAATTTATCGGCATGGTAAATTTCAATCGCGCGCATATCGATAAAGTCATCCAGTTGAAACGACATGGCCTTTACCACCGACTCCTTGACGCTGAATAGCAGCAGCGCCGGGTCAACGGCAAGGTTAAATGCCGCCATCGCGCTCAGCTCATCGGTGTTGGCCAAGAACATCGGCGCCAATTCATCCATCCTGCCGACTCGCTGCGGCAAAGAAACCAGGTCAATGCCGATGCCTGCCTCGCAGTGCTGATGTTTTTGCATCAGCACGACGGCGCAGAGCTCGCCATCGTGGCTGATCGTTCCGGTCACCGACTCCGGCCACAGCGGGTTTCTTAACCGGCCCATTTTAATCGGCTGGTCCGGCAAGCCGAAAGACTGCAAGCCCTGCCTGGACAGCCAGCGGCCGGTTGCAAATTCGTGTTGGCGGCTGCTGACCGCATTCGCAACCAGCGCCTGTTCTTCCGGCAGAATCGGGTAATGCTGGATTTTGGCCGCCTTTACAAACGCCTGACTCGGAAACCATTGCCTCAAGCTATGCTCTATTTGTTCAACGTCCCGGCTTAACTGAGTGCTAATTCCAGAAAATGTCATTTATTTTTACCATGAAGCCCATGAAGGACTTGAAGATATTGCTGTATTGACTTCATGCGTGAAATTTTGACGGTTCATAAAACAAAACTTCTTAACCCTTGCTTCAATAGCTTTACATTAAAGTTGATTAGGAAGCCTTGTTTAATGTTCGCCAGCTTCATATAGGTCAAAAGCTGTGCCTCGTGGATTCCTTTCAACTGTTCAACACTTTTTAATTCCAAAATAATTTCATTTTCAATTAACAAATCTAATCGATAACCACAATCCAAGTGCATGCCTTTGTATTTTACCGGCAAAGGGTACTCGATTTTGAATTCAATCTGATTAATGCCAAGTTCATGGGCAAGACATTGCTGATAAGTGGATTCCAATAATCCAGGACCGAGTGTTTTATGAACTTCAATGACGCAACCAATCACCTTGTTCGACAAATCACTAAATGCTCTTCCCTTCATTATCTTCATGCCCTTCATGGTAGAAAAATAAGTTACCCTTCAGCACCCGCTTAACTCAATCATGGCGTCTGCATCCGGCTTAGCCCACCCATTCATATTGCCGGTAAAATTCTTTAATCTCCTTCAGAAAAATCCTTTTCGTTCCCTTGCCGGTGGTATTGTCGATGATCGATTGCCAGACACCCGGCAGCAAACCGGTATTCGGGACAACATTGCGGGTGCCGAACTTGACCTCGTTGCTGCCTTCCAGCAAGGTTTCGTATTCGCCCATGCTTAACTGATACCGGCTATCCAGATTTTTTTCCAGTTGCATGGCTTTGAGTTTTTGCTGGCCGGACGCCATTGCCACGCCGCTGTAAAATTCCGAACAGCAGCCGGAACCGTAGGAAAAACAGCCGATTCTCTTAGGAACGTCAAACACGCCCTGCTCGATCGTGCTGGCCAGGGAAACCAATACGGTTGCGCCCATAATATTGCCGACGCGCTGGCAATAAGTCAGTCCCGGTTGTACCCGCTGGTGAAAGTCCTGATTGATTTCATCGCGTTTTATATCGGTGTGCTTGCGCATCATATTACGGTGCGCGCCTTTTACCATGCCGCCGAATGGCGTATGAAAGCACAGGTATTGAAACGTCGTCCGGTAATCGGTTCCGGTCACCCGCTTTTGGTACTCCTGAAAACTCTGGTCGCAACAATCCAGGTACGACAACAGCGACAAATCGGCGTTGCCCGCCTCGCTGTCGGGGATAGGCCGACAGGTGTCGAACACTTCAAAACTGTAGTAACCGTTTGCGCCGACATCCAGCTGGAATATCTCCGGCTTTTCGCTGACCAGCAATGCCACCGCGCCCGCGCCGCCGCTGGGTTCGAAAAACGCCCAGTCCATAGTCAGCGCATCGCCGTCTTCAGTCACCAGAAAACGCGACAGATCCGTGGCAATGACCAGCGCCTTGGCGCCAGGGGATACCTGGGACAGAATAAAATTCACCGCCATTTGCAAACCGGCGGTACCTGAATAACAGGCCTGCTTCAGCTCAAACAACCGGCAATTACGGTTCAGCCCCAGATAATGATGGATGTAGGTGCTCATTGACTTGCCGAAATCAATGCCCGACTCCGAGCAGGTAATCAGCAATTCAATACGGTCTTTTTCCGCTTCGGACAACTGGTCGATAACCGGTTTGGCGGCGTTAATCGCAAAGCTCACCGGATCTTCATAAGGCAGCGCGACCGATTTATGTTTCATCAACAGGTTATCGAAGCGTGCGGTATCGAGTTGCCTGTAAGCCGCCAGCTCCATCACATCTACAAATGTACTGCCGCCATAAAGATTCATTGCTTCAATTCCAACCGGCGTCATGATTTTCCTCACTGGGTCATGCTTAAAAGCGCTGATTCTACATTGTTTTCAGATGGTTTTGGCGGAAATAACCGCCCGGAAAACGTCATTTATTTTTACCATGAAGCTCATGAAGGACTTGAAGAAATACGGTATTGATTTCATGCGCGATATTGACTGTCTATAACAAATACGCAATTCATAACCCATTCGAGAAATTACTCAATGCTCTTCCCTTCATTGTCTTCATGTCCTTCATGGTAATAAAAAACAATTTTTAAGCCATATAGATTTAATCACCCTCCCTTGAACCGGCGCTTCAATTATAATGACATTTACTCTAACAAACGGACACACACTTATGAGCCATACAAGAACCAAAGCCGAGGTTTTCGACGTCGTCAAAAACAATATTCTGGACATACTGCCGAAAGTGCAGCCTGAAATGGTTTTAATCGAAAAATCGCTGAGCGATCTCGGCGCCAACTCCGTCGATAGAATGGAAGTGGTCACCCTGTCCATGGAGGATCTGGGCGTTAAAATCCCTTTGCTGAGTTTTGCCGGCGTGACCAATATTGAAGGTTTGGTCGATGTCTTATTCAACAATGCGCAATGACGGAAAAAAAGCATTCGCCTAAATCCCCGCCATGCGTGCAAATCACCGGCATGGGCATCGTCTCGGCTATCGGTCATGATATAGCCGAGTTCACCCGGTCATTGGCCGACGGCAAATCGGGCGTCAGGCGGATAGCCCAAAGCACAACGCCGCCTTTAGCCGTCGCTATCGGCGCAGAAATTGACGGTTTCAATTTTGAGCAAATGCTCGGGCAGTTTTCGGATATGCCTGAAAGCCTGACTCAATCCGCGCAGCACGTCACACGACGCGCCCCGTTTACGATACAGACATCGGTCATTTCAGCGTTACAGGCTTGGCGGCAGGCCCGGCTGAATGACAAGCCCATTGAATCGGAGCGGATCGGGCTCGTTATCGCCGGACACAATACCACGCAGAATTATCAATACTCGCTCTGCTCCGATTTCCAACGCAACCCGGAATACCTGTCGCCGCGCTATGCGTTGCAGTTTATGGACAGCAACCAGATCGGCGTATTGAGCGAAATATTCAATATCCGGGGGGAAGGCTTCGTAACCGGCGGCGCTTCAGCCTCCGGCAATGTCGGCGTCATCCACGGCGCCCGGTTGATTCAGGCCGGACTGGTCGATGCCTGCCTCGTGGTCGGCGTGGTCGCCGATTTGTCGCCGATGGAGATTCAGGGGTTTTGTACGATCGGCGCTATGGGCGGCAAACAATTCCACGATCAGCCGGAGAAAGCCTGCCGGCCGTTCGATGCATTGCACGAAGGCTTTATTTACGGCCAAGCCTCAGCCTGTCTGGTTCTGGAATCCGGTAACAGCGCCAACGCAAGGAAAGCACCCGGCTTGGCTAACATACTGGGCGGGGCCATCAATCTCCACGCCACCGCTTCAGCGCAACCCGACATCGACGGCGAGACGAAAGCCATGAATGCCGCGTTGCAACAAAGCGGCCTCGCCGCCTGCGAAATCGACTACCTGAATACACACGGCAGTTCGTCGCCCTTAGGCGATAAGGTCGAAATCCAGGCCATCGAACAGGTCTTCGGCGATCATTTTCCCCGTGTCCGGCTAAACGCCACCAAGGGCTTGACCGGCCATTGCCTGTACTCGGCCGGTGTTGTCGAAATCATCGCCTCGGTCGTGCAAATGCAGCAAGGATTCATCCATCCGAACATCAACCTGGAAAACCCGATCAATACAACGGCGAACTTTTGCGGCGCAACGGCTGTTTCGCAACAAATTCATAGCGCGATGAGCAATTCTTTCGGCTTTGGCGGCATCAATACCAGCATTGTGTTGCAGAGAATCTCAGCAGATACTGATTTTTAAATGGAACACAGATTAGACGGATTGAAACGGATTTAAAAAAAACCGCTGCCGATAATTTAAGCAATTACAATGAAGCGCATGAAGGACATGAAGACTTAAATCCTTCATGCTTTTCATGTTCTTCATGGTTTAAAAATAAAATTTTATCAGTGCTCATCCGTGTGCCATTTTTTAAGATATTGAAAGTTACAAATAATTAATCCCAACATTATAGGCCATTATGAATTACCAAACCATTCAGGTGCGCGTCGAACAGTCCGTCTGTTTCCTCAAGCTTTACCGCCCGGAAGCCAACAACACCATCAACAAGACGATGGTTGACGAATGCCGGCATGCCTTGGCGGCCTGCGAAGACGCTGTCCATATCGTCGTGCTGGAAGGCTTGCCCGAGGTTTTCTGTTTTGGCGCGGATTTTCAGGACAATACGGCGGAACCGGAAGCGCTTTATGATTTATGGGATCAACTCGCACGCGGTGCGTTTATCAGCATCGCGCATGTCCGGGGCAAGGTCAATGCCGGAGGCGTCGGCTTCGTCGCCGCCTGCGATATTGTGCTGGCCGACAACAACGCCGAATTCAGCCTGTCGGAGTTGCTATTCGATCTGTTTCCCGCCTGCGTGCTGCCTTTTTTGATCCGGCGCATCGGTTTTCAAAAAGCGCACTATCTGACCTTGACGACGAAGCCTGCGGCTATTCAACAGGCGCTGGACTGGGGACTGGTTGACGCCTGCGAGGACAATAGCGAGGCGCTGCTGCGTAAACACCTGCTTCGCTTAAGACTCCTGTCCAAAAACGGCATTCAACGCTATAAGTCCTATATAAACAGTCTGGACGCTGTTCTGACCCAAGCAAGACCGGCCGCCATCGTAGCGAACCGCGAACTGTTTTCAGACCCTGCCAATCTGGAAAAAATCAATCGCTACACAAAAACAGGGGTGTTTCCGTGGGAAAGTTAGCTCTCGAAAAATATTTTCGTTCCCACTCTCTACGTCACTGCCATTAAGTTAAGAAATAAGCTGGTTCCCAAGCTCCTGCTTGGGAACCCAGTGAGCAAAGCTCTAGCTTTGCGAGACGGGAAGCTGGAGCTTCCTACACTGAATTCCCAAGCAGGAGCTTGGGAACTAGCGCAAAAACCCCATATTTGCGTTGCCGTGTTTTTTACCTTCTAATCCACGGCTCAACCAGGTTATAGCCGATACCGTCCCAGAAATCGCAGATTTCACGGTAGGGATCGTTCTGTACGGACACCGCAGGTGCATTCAGTTCCAGATAATCCTTTTTGTGCTTGCTGAACTGCGGCCAGCTCACGCCGGCCGGAGATGCCGTCGGATCGCCATTCGGGTTTAAATAGGTTGCAAAATTGACCCAATAATCGATTATCGTATTTGAAAGCGCCTCTTCCTCGGCGGTAAAGCGGCCGCCAATTTTATCGGCGCTATGGAACACAAATGGCAGTTCCGCGCCATGACAGACATTGTCGTCGGCCCGACAATCCGGGCCGCCCCAGACTTGAAACGACGGCTGGTGATTGAACAGATAGGCATAGACCGGCGCTGCGGCGGTGGCTGCGACATAACGCGAACTGCAACGCAGGAAATTGTCCGTCTGAATGCGCGCCCACAACGCGCTGTTGCTGCCGTCGTTCTGCGCCGGATACTTGGCGATGGCTTTCTGGAAATCCAGGCCGAACAAGGACGCCGCCCAGGCGGAATAATCGGCCGGGGTAATCGACTGCCCGTTGACGAACAGCACAGACTCGTTTTTGTTGGTTCCCAGCAGTATGGGCTTGTTTGCCCGGCGTTCGGCAGCGGCGACAACCGGCTGCTTGGTCAGCAGCGCGCCATCAATCACCGGCGTAAAGGGGATGTAATATTTGGCTCCTGAAAACACCGTACTCATCTTGGGTATAAACGCATCCTGCGCCAGCAGAAGGTCGTTTACATCGGTATTTTGCAGGCATTTCAAATCCCGGCAGTTCAGGCCCTGTTTAAAGACATTGCCGACATTGACCTGATCCTCAAGCCGTTTGTAAGGCAACGCCAGGAAATTGCTTTCCATAATCCCGGCCCGGAACAACTTGGCGCTGCCGGGCGCGGAAAACAGATGCAGGCCCACCGACATCGCGCCTGCGCTCTCGCCGAAAATCGTCACCTTGCCGGGGTCTCCGCCGAAGTCCCGGATACTGTTCTGTACCCAGGACAGCGCGAGCTGCTGATCCATGAAACCGTAGTTCCCGGACAGCTCGTCCGTCGCCAGAAAGCCGAGTACGCCAAGCCGGTAGTTAAAACTGACCAGGATGACATTCTTGTTTGCGGCCAAAAAACTGCCGTCATACAGCGGGTCGGAACTTTCGCCCTCGCTAAAGCCGCCGCCATAAATAAACACCATGACCGGAAGCTTTGCATCAGGTTTTATGCCTGGGGGTGTCCAGATATTCAGCGACAGGCAATCCTCACTTTGGCCTGATGCCTCAAGCAATTTGCGGCTATCCGGTTTGGCGTTCCGGTGATGAATTGGGCTGAGTTGCTTGCCCTCCTCCGCAGCCGTCGGCTGAACTGCATACTGCGGGCATACCGGGCCGTATTGCACGGCCTCCAGTGTTTCCGTCCACGGCTGCTTGGTTGTCGGCGGCCTCCAGCGTCTGTCCCCGGCAGTCGATTCGGCAAACGGAATGCCTAAAAATGCATTGGCCTGTTTGCCTGAATCCGTAGTCACCGACTTGCCGCAGACCGGACCGGCCTTGCTTTCAACGAGTCCGGTCGTGCAGGCTGAAGCCGGAGCCGCCGTTACGTTCGGCGCTGTCAAAACAAGCAACGCTACTGCCGCCGCTGTAGCGTGCGGCTTACCCAGTTTTTTTATTAACATAGTCCCCCCATTTATCCGCTAGAAATTGTACATTCGGTTGCCGGAGAATGCTGTAATGATCTCCGGGTACGGCCTCGATACTCAGATCGCCGTTTATCAACTCCGCCCAGCCGCCGTTTGCATATTCTTGATTTGCACTGCCGGCATGCAACAGCCTGACGTCGCCCCGGTATTGGCCGGGGACATAGCGATTCATCGCCCTCACATTGGCTTCAAATACACTAAACAGCCGATGCAACTGCGCCGAATCAATATCTTCCGGCAACAAACCGGCGTGTTTTGCCTGATTAAACAGTGCGTTCAGACGCCGGGTTAAACCGGATGCCGCCGTTGCCTGGTCCGGCATTGCTTCAGCATCGTCCAGACCCAGTTCCCTGGCAAACATCATTAACAGCAGCGTTTCGCCGTCATCTCCGGGCAGCAGGTTTTTATCGAGATAATCCCGTTCAAACGCCTGTACTGCCTCGGGCGTATAGCTTTCTATCAGCGCCAGCGTGCCGACCTGCTCGCCGGCCTGCTGCAACTGTCCGGCCATTTCATAGGCAATCACGCCGCCCATCGACCAGCCGCCCAGATGATAAGGGCCCTGCGCCTGAACGCTGCGTATTGCGGCGATATACAGCGCCGCCAGCTCTTCAATGCAGCCCGGATGCGCGCCGCTGTCGATGTCCGGGGCCTGCAAGCCGTAAAACGGGCGCTGCCGCCCGATGTGCCGGGACAGTTCCTGGTAACACAATACATTTCCAGCCACCGCATGAATGCAGAACAGCGGCGCCATGTCTCCGTTGGGCTGCAAACACACCAGCGGCGTCCAGGGCTGCCGCTTTTGTTGCAGAAGCTTTGCCTGCCCGGCAATGTCCGGGGCCTGGAACAGCGATGACAGCGGCAGCTCCTGGCCCAGTTTTTTATGAATAACGGCCATCAGGCGGACCGACAGCAGCGAATGCCCGCCCAAATCGAAGAAATTATCATGCACCCCTACCCGCTCGACATTCAGCAGCTGCCGCCAGATTTCAGCCAATTGGGCTTCGGTCTCTGTCCTCGGCGCAACATGGCAGCGGTTTTCAACAGAGCCTGAATCCAACTGCATTAACGCGGCGCGATCCACCTTGCCGCCGGGCGTTACAGGAATTTGCGCCAGCGGCACAAACACGGCCGGAATCATATAGTCCGGCAGCCGGGCCGCCAGCGCTTGTTTCAAATCAGCGCTACTGAGCGGATTTTGATCTTCGGTCGGCACGATAAAGGCGACCAGTTGCGTAGTGCCGTTGACCGGCCGGGCCAGCACCACCGCCTGCCTGACCGAGTCCAGATCCTGCAACGCCGCTTCTATCTCGCCGCATTCGACGCGAAAGCCCCTGATCTTGACCTGATGATCCAGACGCCCCAGAAACGCTATCGTGCCGTCGTCCAGCCAGCGCGCCAAGTCCCCGGTTTTGTACACCAATGATCCTGGATTAACCGGGTTATCGATGAATTTTTGCCGGGTCAGCTCGGGCTGGTTCAGGTAGCCTATAGCCAGCCCCGCGCCGCCGATATGCAACTCGCCGGGCACGCCGACAGGAACCGGCTGGCCGTAAGCATCGAGAATATAGGCGCTTTCGCCTGCCAACGGGCGGCCGATCGGAATATTGACCGCAATAGCCGACTCGGGCGTTTTCGCGCCGGTCTCAAACACCGTGCTGGTGATCGTGGTCTCGGTCGGGCCATAGGCATTGACCAGACGGCAGCCGCGAAGCGGGCTGCTGCGCCACAGGCTCAGCGTTTCCGGCGTCAGAGCCTCGCCGCCTGTTATGACCAGCCTTAACGGGCGCAGCGCAGCCCATTCGGCGTCAGTCCGCGTATCCAGCAGCAGTTCGTACAGATAGGACGGCGGCACATCGGCCACGCTGATGCCCAGTTCCAAAACATTGTTCCTGAATGCCTGCGGCGACCAGAGTTCGTCCGGCCGGATAACCACCGTTGCGCCGGTCAATAATCCCGGCAGCAGCTGCTCCAGCGATGCGTCAACGTTCACGGACGCAAATTGCAGCACCTTGTCTTCCGGCGTGAGCCGGTAATAATCCCGCATGACCTGGCAATGATGACTGATCGCCCCGTGAGCAATCGTTACACCTTTAGGCAGGCCGGTGGAACCCGAGGTGTAAATGACATACGCGGCCTGTTCCGGGCTTATCTGAGGCGTCAAATCGGCAGCGGATGCCAAAATTTCATTCCATACCTGATCGACGGCAACGCAGATGCAAGCGGAAGCCAGCGCCTGGATGTTGCCGCGCAGTTTTGCCTCGGTCATCAGCAGTTTTGTTTTGCTGTCATCCAAAAGATGGCGAATACGCTGTTCGGGATAATCCGGCGCTATAGGCACATAAACTGCGCCCGCTTTGAATACAGCCAGCATAGCCGCAACCATTTGCAGGCCGCGCCCCATGCAGACGCCAACCGGATCGCCCGCTGCCACGCCCTGATCCAGCAAATAGTTCGCCAGTTTCGAACTGTACAGGTCCAGCTCCCGGTAGCTTAAGGGTTGATGCTCAAACAGCAGCGCGGTGTTGTCGGGAGTCAGTTGCGCCTGCCGTTGAAACAGTTCGACTATAGAGCGGCTGCTGGCGTATTCGGGAGCATCGGCATTCCAATCAAAGACAATCCGCTGTTTCTCGTCCTCCGACAACAGCGCATGCTCCGCAATCGCCGTATCCGGGCTGGACGTTATCGAGCGCAACAGATTGATGTAATGCGCCATCGCCCGGCGGATCGTGTCGGCGCTGAATAAATCGGTGTTGTAATCGAGTTTCAGCTGAAAATTTTCTTTACCCTGATACACTTCCAGCGCCAGATCAT
Organism: Methylobacter sp. Wu8; assembly: GCF_036440755.1. Classification (NCBI taxonomy): domain Bacteria; kingdom Pseudomonadati; phylum Pseudomonadota; class Gammaproteobacteria; order Methylococcales; family Methylococcaceae; genus Methylobacter; species Methylobacter sp. Wu8. Next base: position 28,385 of record NZ_JAZGVT010000040.1, read on the forward strand.
GGCTGCCTTCCTGGTTAATCCCCGATAGAAACTCTATCGGTAAAGGCGATTGCGCGCCGCCATGCAAATCGGTCAAATCATCCGGCTGAATAAAATTCTGATAGGCGTACATCACCTGGAATAACGGCGACCTTGACTGATCGCGACCGGCTTTTAATTCTTTCAGCAAGGCCGGAAACGGGTAATCGGCATTATCCAGTCCGTCGGCAACGATGAGTTGCAACTCGCTCAGAAACTCGGCAACGCTCTGCCGCCCCGAAACTCGGCTACGGATAACGATCATGTTGATGAAATAACCCACCACATCATCGAAACGGCTTTCCGGGCGGCCCGATGTCGGCATGCCGACCAAAATGTCATCGTCGCCGGAATAACGGTGCAGCAGCATGTTCAACACCCCCAGAAACAGCACCGACAAATTCACCCGTAGCGATTTTGCCAGTTCCCTGATTTTTTCGGTTAAGTCCGAAGCCAGCGCCAATTCATAACTGGCTCCGTTAAAACGCTGTTCCGCAGGGCGGAGATAGTCGCAAGGCAGCGACAATGAGGGAAGCTCGCCGGAAAGCCGGGCTTTCCAGTAATCCAATTGCATCTGTGCTTGTTCGCCGGCCATGAAATGCTGTTGCCAGCGAACGAAGTCGTTATAGCCGGTTTCCTGCGTATATTCGGGTTCTGTTCCGGCAAGCAACTGCCGGTAAGTATCCAATAAGGCTTTAACCAGCAACACGGCGGAGCTGCCGTCAAAAACGATATGGTGAACCGTGATCAACACATAACTGTCTGCGGCGGAAACCGGCGACAGCAGATGCACCCGGAACAACGGCCCGCGCTCCAGGTCGAACGGCTGCTTGCTCTTTTCCCTGAACAGCTCGATGACCTCGGCGTCGGAATTTTCATGCGTAAAGCACAGCCGCGCGTCACTCGGCAAAGTTTGGAACAGCTCGCCGTTGTGCCGGCGGAAAACCGAGCCCAGCACAGGATAGCGTTGCAGCATCAGTTCGCAGGCCCGCCTGAACAGGCCGATGTCCAGCCCGCTGCGAAACCGCAGCGCAACAGGGATGTTATACGCGCTCATTTGCGGGGCCAATTGATGCAGCAACCACAGCCCTTTCTGGCCTTCGGATAGCGGCGACATCGCAGGCTGGGGCTTGCTTGCCGTATCCTCAGATGCTAATTCACTGCCGTTTTTTTTTACCTGCTGCGCCTCGCCAAATTCGGCCAGCGAAGCCAGTGTGGCATGCGTGGACAGATCCCTTGCCGATAGCTTTACCCCAAAGACCTGTTCAAAACCGCGCTGCAATTTGATTGAAAACATCGAGTCGACGCCATAATCCTGAAGGCTTTTGCTCATGCTGATGTCATTGCCCGGGATGTCAAGCGACCGGCTCAAGCTGTGCGCCAAATAGCGCTCCATGTTATCGCGCATCGATTGCTGCGTATCGATCACAAACGGCATATCCGAATCGGACGCAGGCAGAGGCGCATCGCCGGATACCGTTTTTCCGCCCAGCCAATAGCTTTTCCGCTCGAACGGATAGGTCGGCAAAGCGATTCTGCTTAAGGTCTCGCCGTGATACATTCCCTGCCATGCGATCTTGACGCCCTTAACCCAGTACAGCGCCAATTTTTCTAGATCCTTTTCAGCCAGCAGTATCTGTAGCATCGACTGCCCGGTTTTACCTGACAGCAGCTGCCTGACATCGGAATTGTCCTGCTCGTGATCGCCGGTAAAGATGTTTTCCGCCGCTTCGCTGCTTTGCAAATATGCCCGCAAGCCCTGAATCAGTGGCTCCCGCCCATCGACCACCAACGCCATCCGGTATTCCATCGCTTCCCGCCCGGTTTGCAGCGTATAGGCCAGATTCGCCAGCGACAATTCCGGCTGCTGTCCGATAAACGCCAGCATCTGCCGGACAACCGCCCGGAGCTGCACGGCTGTCTTGGCCGAGAACAGCATCAGCTGCGGAGCGCCGGTTTCCCGGCTTTGTTGCCTGACCGCTTGATATTCCTCGACGATCAGGTGCGCGTTGGAACCGCCCGCGCCGAATGAACTGACTGTCGCCCGCCGCGGATATTCGCGGCGTTGACCGCCATCCAGCGCAACTTCCGGCCTGTGCCATTGTTCAAGCCGCCGCTGTAGATGAAACGGGGTTTGCTCGAAGCTTATATTCGGGTTAAGCGGCTGCGCCTTGATAGTCGGCGCCAACTGCCGGTGTTGCAGTTGCAAAAGCACCTTGATCAGTTGCGACATGCCCGATGCCGCCTCGGCATGGCCGATATTGGACTTGACCGCGCCGATCGCGCAGAACTGCCGCTCGTCCGTGTATTTGCGAAAACCCGCAGTCAACGCGCTAAGCTCGATCGCATCGCCCAGCGGCGAACCGTTGGCCGCCGACTCGACATAACTGACGGTGCGCGGATCGATACCCGCCCTGGCGAAATTGCCCGCAATCAAATCGGCCTGGGCCGATGCGCTGGGCACCGAATAACCGTTGGACTGCCCGCAGTGATTGATCGCCGTCGATTTAATCACGGCCAGAATATTATCGTTGTCGGCAATCGCATCCTTCAGCGGTTTCAGCAGCACCGCGCCGACCGCTTCAGCCGGAAGATAGCCGTCGCCATCGCCGAAACTGGTGCTGTCCGGGTGGCTGCCGATGATCTGTCCTGCGGACAAGCCGATATATTTTTTAGGATGAATCGTCAGGTTGACGCCGCCGGCAACGGCGATTTTGCACTCGCCTTTCAGCAGGCTGTCGCAGGCCATGTGTACGGCAACCAGCGCCGATGAACACATCGTATCAATCGCAATGCTGGGGCCCTGAAAATTGAAAAAATAGGAAACCCGGTTGGCGATGGAACTGTGCGATGACAGCGCAACGACGGACTCGCGAACCAGATCCGATTCAAACGCGTGATACTGCTGCGTCATCGATCCGGCAAAAACACCGACCCGCGACTGGCAAAGACGCTGCAATGTCTCGCCCTGATACCCGGCGGATTCAAGCAGATTCCATACCGTTTCCAGAAACAGCCGCTCCTGCGGGTCCAGCAACTCGGCTTCCCTGGGCGATATTTTAAAAAACAGCGGGTCGAATCCGGCCACATCGTCCAGAAAACCGCCCCATTTGCAGTAACTTTTACCGGGCTTGGTTCTGTCGGGATCGAAATACTGTCGGTGATCCCAGCGCTGCTCGGGAATCTCGGTAATGCAATCTTTGCCCACCGCCAAATTTTGCCAGAACCGGTCCAGGTCGTTCGCCTGCGGAAAGCGCCCGGACATGCCGATCACGGCTACATCGTAGAGGCCGGTTTGCACTGCGCTTTCCGTAACGGCGGCTTTGGCTGCCTCAGGCTGTTCGGCGACAGCCTCCTGTTTTTCAACGATTGCGGGCGTCGGCTCAATCATCGCCGTCAACTGCTGCGGAAACGTATCGACAAAATAAGCGCCGACGGCGTCAATGCTCGGGTATTCAAAAAACAGGGTTTTAGGCAACGGGCCGAAAACTTTTTCCAGTTCGCCGGTCAGTTTCATCATCGACACCGAATCGACGCCGTACTGCTCTATCGGCACATCGACTTCGATGCGGTGAGGCGGCAGCTTCAGCATTTCGGAAAGCAACGTCGCAATCAAGTCTTCGACTTTAGCCTGTAATTGCTGCGGATCGGATGGTTGAACCGCCTCAGCCGCAGGCTCGTTGCTTGCCGGTTCGCGCTGCTGATCAAGAAAAAGCTGCCGCAACCGGGGGACATCGCCTTCCAGCGCCATGACCCGATCTTTACCGGAAGCCAGACTCCGGTACAACGCGTCAATACCGGCCTGCGTCTGCATCGGTTTTAGCCCGACAGTTCGCCACATCATCTCTTTGCTCTGCGGATCGATGTCCATGCCGCCCTGTTGCCACAACGGCCAGTTGATCGACAACGTATGGCCTTTAGGCCGCATCGCGCCGGCTTGGCCGGATTGCTTTGACGCCAACCGATTGCGGTAGGCCGCATAGGCGTCCATAAACGCATTGGCGGTTGCATAATCGGACTGGCCGGGATTTCCGGCGGCCCCGGCCAGCGACGAAAACAGGATGAAAAAGTCCAGATTGACGGATCGGCTGGCCTGATCCAGGTTGACGACGCCGGAAACCTTCGCGGCAAGCACATCCTGCAATTCCGTAGCGGTTTTTTTGAAGATAAAATTATCCCGAATAATACCTGCGCTGTGGATAATGCCGTTCAATGAACTTTCGCAAGACTGGACCAGGCCGGTCACCGCCTGTTTGTCGCTGACATCGACGATGCGGTATTCAACCTTCGCGCCCGAGGCTTGCAACGCTTCGATACTCGCCCGGCGCGCATCATCCAGCTCCGAGCGCCCGGTCAGAATCAAGCTTACGTCATTGACCTGACGGACAATTTCCCGCGCAAAAATCAATCCCAGCCCGCCCGCCCCGCCGGTAATCAGGTAAACGCCGCCCTGTTTCCATACCGGCATGGCTTGTTGAACGCCATCCAGCTCGGCCCAGGTCATGACCTGCCGTTTTCCCCGGCTGTAGCGGACATGCTGATCGGCCGGGATCTGCCCGTTTTCGTGCAGCATGGCGGCCAGTTCAGCCGGTTGCAGCATAGCGCCGGACGCATCCAGCTCGATCAACTGACCGGTAAACTGCGGATTTTCCATTTGCGCCGTTTTCAGCATCGCCGCCAGAGCGCCTAGTAACGGCTCGGGGCAACCGGACGATTGATCCCCGGTACCGGTCACAATCTGCAACAAGACCCGCCCTGCCGGTTTACGTCCGAGCAGTTCCTTGACCTGCTCGAATACCTGAACGGCATAATCGTTAAAACAGCTATCCGTTTCGCGGCTGTCGGAATGCAGCGGCAAACAGACAGCGCCGGGGATTTCAATCACCGGGCCGCTGAATAAAATCCTGCGTTCGGCATATTCGGCTTCAACAGGCGTTTTCCGGGCGAATTGATCTTTCCAGACCGGGTATAGCATCAACGTATCGGCATTTCCTGCCGGACTGCCAACCGTTTCGGCAGTTGCCGGTCGTCTCGACTTTTCGGGCAGTTCCAGCCAGTAACGTTCCCTGGCAAACGGATAGGTCGGCAGACTGATGCGCTTTGGCGGTCTGGCGTTGCCAACATATAATTGATGCCAATCGACACCGGCTCCCTTAACCCAGTTCGCCAGCAGCTCGGCGATGGTTTGATGATCCTGCCCGGCCAAAGATTCTGTTTGATTGCTATATCTGGCCCGGCCAAGATAAAGCCCATCGTAATCACCCTGCAAAAACCGGCTCAGTTTTTCGGCCAATTCCTGCGCCGACCCGGCGATAAGGCCCAGCCGTTGCTGCATGGCCTCCCGCCCGATTTGCAGGGTAAAAGCCATATCCGGCAGCGACAGTTCGACATTCGCATCCGACTGCCGACGCACAAACTGCACAAGACTTTCGGCATATTGCCCGAGCTGCTGTTCTGTCTTGGCAGACAGCACAAAAGCGCAAGGCGCGTCAGACGGCCGCGCCGCAACGACGCTTTCCGGCCCGATATATTCTTCGATGACCATATGGGCATTGGAGCCGCCGGCGCCGTATGAAGAAACGCCGGCGGTACGATGTTGAATCCTGCCGTCGATCACCGGGCGTTGCCATTCGCGCAACTGCTGATTCACCTGGAACGGCGTAGCCGAAAAATCGATATTGGGATTCAGTGTTTCAGAGTGCAGCGACGGCGCAATCCGGCCTTCGCGCATTTGCAGCAATACCTTGGTCAGTCCGGCTATACCGGCCGCCGATTCGGCATGGCCGATATTGGACTTGGCCGAACCGATCCAGCAACTGTAGCCCGGAGCGGTATATTTGCCGAATGCTTTGCTCAAGCCGGTAATTTCTATCGGGTCGCCGAGCTTGGTGCCGGTGCCGTGCGCTTCGATGTAATTGATCGCCCTGGGGTCTATGTCAGCTTCGCGCAAGGCCCGGCTGATCGCCATTTGCTGCGCATTGGGGTTCGGCACGCTGTAACCGTGGGTTTTGCCGCCGTGATTCAACGCGCTGCTCTTAATCACGCCGTAAATATGATCGCCGTCGCGTTCGGCATCGGCCAGCCGTTTCAGCACCACGACGCCGACGCCCTCGCCCGGAACATAGCCGTCGCCGCCGGAACCGAAGCTTTCGCACTGTCCGCGGCTGGAAATGTACTGTCCCGTGCTGAGGATACTGTATTTATTCGGGTGAATGCTGATGTTAACGCCACCGGCCAGAGCCATGTCGGTGCGTCCCAGCTTCAGGTCCTGGCAGGCCAGATGTATTGCCGTCAGCGAGCTGGAACACATGGTGTCGACAGTCATGCTGGGGCCGTGCAGGTTCAGAAAATAGGACACGCGGTTGGCGACGCTGGCGTAAAAGCTGGCCGACAGGGTGTTCTTGCCGCTCAAGCTACCTTCAAGCCCCAGCAACTGGTACTCCCCGTACATGACGCCGGCATAAACGCCGACCTGGGCAGGCATATCGTCGTCATTCAACGAACCTGTAAGCGGCTTTTGCAGATCCTCGCGCCGGTACCCGGCATCTTCCATCGCCATCCAAGCGTGTTCCAGAAACAGCCGTTCCTGCGGATCCATATATTCGGCTTCGCGCGGCGAAATATTGAAGAACAGCGGATCGAATTTATCGACATCGGCGATAAAGCCACCCCATTTACTGGAATGCCGCCCCGGCTGGCTGCGATCCTCGCTGTAATAGGCATGCCAGTCCCAGCGGTCGTCGGGTACTTCGGTAATGCAGTTCCTGCCGTCGCGCAGATTGCGCCAAAACTCCTCAATATCCCTCGCCTGAGGATAACGTCCCGACAGGCCGACAACCGCAATATCCAGAGCCCCGGCATTGGGTTTTGCCGGGGTAAGCGTAGCGGCATTTGCCGCAGGAGCCGGCTTGAATTCGGTTTTGACCGATTGCGCAGGCGCATGATCGGCCAATGCGGCGACAGCGACGTCCGGTTTATCGGCACCGAACAGTTTCAGTAAGTTCGACCGCTGCGCCTCCAGGAAATAATCGACCAGCTCGGCCAGCGTCTGGTACTCGAAAAACAATGTCTTCGATAACGGGCCAAAAGGCTTTTCCAGCGCAGCGGTCAACTCCATCACCATCATCGAATCTATGCCGTAGAAATCCAGCGATTCGTCCGTCCTGATCTCGCTGACCGGATACTTGAGCGTTGACGAAAGCAGTTGCTTGAAATAGTCGATTGTTTGATTCCTGAGTTCGGCGGCGTCAACCGGCGCCGACGGTTTATGACCGGTTATTGGCGATATTGTGTCGGCAGGCTTCGCTGTCGAATCGGCTCCATCGGTGTCCAACAGGCGCGAGGAAAAGCCCTTGATCTGTACGCAAACCTGTCCCTGATCGTTGCACAGGTCTATATCGAGCTTCTGCACCCGGTCACCGGCCGAGCTGCCATTGGAGCGGCGCACCCAGGCCCACATCGAACCGGCGCAGGCGCCGAACACATCAACCGTTTCCAGTGCAAACGGCAGCGCCGGTTTTAAGCGCTCGCCTGACGGCGCTGTTGTTTCGGCAGTCATGCCCAAGCCGATGGACGCTTGCAGCGCGGAATCCATCAGGCTGGGATGCAGCACATACTGATCCAGCGTATGCTGCACCGATTCAGGCAGCACGAGCCTAGCCAATACCTGACCGTTTCCTGCATACAGCTCAGAGATCCCCTGATGTCCGGGGCCGTAATCAAGCCCCAGCGCGCTGAACAGCGGGTAGCATTGCGCAGCATCAAACCGACTCATGCCCGCTTGCGCCGGCATTGCGCCCGGATCGAGCCTGGACGGATTGACTGCGGGCTTAAACGAAACAATGCCCTGGCTGTGAACAAGCCTGCCCGGTTCAGCCGAGCCGCCGGTTGCAGTTTGGCTGAAGACCTGAAAGCCGATAGCGCCGTCCGCACCGGCCGTCAGCTCGATCCCGATACTCTGAGGCTGATTGACGACCACCGGCCTGAGCCAGACCACATCCTCCAGCCGGAATGGCGTCTTCGGCTCGCGCTCCCGCCCCGCCGCAATCGTCGCCGCCGCGCGAGCCATCTCAAGATAGGCCACGCCCGGCAGCACTTTTTGCCCCTGCACCCGGTGATCCGCCAGGAAAAACTCGTTTCCGGTCAATGCGGTGGCAAACCCTACCTGCTGCAACGTCGATACGTTTTGATGCACCAGAGGATGCAGCTGCGCGGAAGCGCCCGCCTGATTCGGCGCACTTCCGGCTCGCGCTTCCATCCAGTACCGTTGTTCGGCAAAAGGATAACCCGGCGCGGAAATCCTGCGGGGTTTGTTAGAATACGGTTTCGCTTCGCCGTACAGCTTTTCCCAGTCAAGGTTCAGCCCTTTGACCCACATGTCCAGCAATTTGGAGAATTTCCCGCGCTGCATCCATTTTTCCAGCGCTTCCTGCAACTCCTCATCCGCTGTGAAGGCGGCCAAAATATGCTTGTGCTGCTTAACCTGCCCCAAATACAGGTCATTGACCGCATCGGTCCGCCCTTCGATAAAGGCGCGCAGTTTGTCTTCAAGCTCTTCGATGGAAGCGGCGATAACGGCAAAGCGCTCTTCCATCGGCTCCCGGCCGACCTGTAGCGTATAGGCAAGATCGGCCAGCCTGAAACCATACTGCTTCTCGCCTTCCGCACTCGTTTGTTCCGACTCTAACGCCGCTTCCCGGTTCAGCCGGTCATGCAACACAGGATGTTTTTCCAGAACGCCCGCAGCCATTGCCGCAACGGAGTGGTTATCGAGAACCGCTCCAGCCTCGATTTCAAGCCCGAACGCCTGTTGCAGCCTCGCCAGCAGCATCGTTCTATGCACAGGATCGAAGCCGTAATCGTCCAGCGCCTGCGTCGGTTCGATTTCGTTCGGGTCTGTCTGCAATATGTCCGCAACCAGGGCGCGAACGGTGTGCGACAGAACTTGCCGCGCGTGGCCCGAGTTTCGATTATCCGCTACGGTGCCTGCCTCTATAAAGCCCAGCAATTCTTCGGCGTAAGCTTTCAGTCTGTCCTGATTTTTCGCCGACAGCAGCACCAGACTGGGCGGCTCCGGCTCTGCGGCATCCGCCGCGTCCGCGCCCTGCCGATATTCCTCGATCACGATATGCGCATTGACGCCGCCGAAACCGAACGAGCTGACGCCCGCACGCCTTGGTAGTTCGAGCCCGTCTCGGTCGCGCAGCGGCGTCCAGTCCCGGTTATCCCGGACCAGGTAAAACGGGCTGTCCTGCAATTGGATATAGGGGTTCACTTCATCGCAATGCAGACTCTTGACCAGCGTTTTGTGTTTAAGTTGCAGCAGCACCTTGATGACCCCGGCAACCCCGGCCGCCAGCTCCAAGTGACCGATATTGGTCTTGACCGATCCCAGCCCGCAATGCGCGGCGGCAATTTCAGGCGTGCCGGTGGCCTGATACAAGTCCCTGAATGCGGTTTTCAGCCCGTTGATTTCGATCGGATCGCCAAGCTCGGTGCCGGTGCCGTGCGCCTCGATATAGCTGACCGTGCGCGGATCGATGCCCGCCCTGGCGTAGGCCGCCTTCAGCAGTTCCGCCTGCGCTTTCGGGTTCGGCGCGGTCAGCGAATTGCCCCGGCCGCCGTGGTTCTCGGCGCTGCCGCGAATGACCCCGTAAATATGATCGCCCGCCTGCTCCGCCGCTGTCAGTTTCTTCAAAAACAGCATGCCGACGCCTTCGCCGCGCACATAACCGTTGGCCTGGCTGGAAAAAGTTTTGCAGCGCCCATCTTCACAAAGCATGCCCGCCTTGTTGAAACTGATCTGCGTTTCCGGGCTGATGATCAGGTTAATGCCGCCGACGATGGCTTGGTCGCAGTCGCCGTTCGCGATGGCCGCAAGTGCGCGGTGAATCGCCACCAATGAGCTCGAACACGCGGTCTCGACCGGCTCGCTCGGGCCGTGAAGATTCAGAAAGTAACTCATCCGGTTCGGCCCTACCGAGCCGACCACGCCGGTCGAACTGTAGCTTTCGATGGCCGAACCGCTTTTGGCCATCAGTTCGCCATAGCCGCTGGACGCCGTGCCGATGAATATCGCGGTATTGCTGCCCGACAGACTGGCGGCCGAATAGCCCGCGTCTTCTATCGCTTTCCAGACATACTGCATCAACAGGCGCTGCTGCGGGTCCATCAATTCGGCTTCCCTGGGCGAAATGCCGAAAAACCGCGCGTCGAAATTGCCGACGCCGTCGATAAAACCGCCCCATTTGATATTGGTTTTGTTCGCCTCGGTCGCGGGGTCGCCGTATAAGGCCCGCCAGTCCCAGCGGTCTTCCGGGATCTCGCTGATGCAGTCTTTCCCGTACAGCAGATTGTTCCAGAACTGGTCGAGATCGTTCGCCATCGGAAAGCGGCCGCTGATGCCGATGATCGCAACCGCTTTGTCGGCGTCTTTTTGCGGTTCGGCTACCGTTTCGGTATTTGCAAAACGCGCATGCGGCTGGAAAAGTGTTTCAACCGGATCGGCTAAAGGTTCTTGATCAGCTTCGCCGCGCCTGATTTGCCCAGGTCTCGCCTGCAAGCCGAACGCCTCTGCAAACACGGATGGATATTCCGAAGCCAGCCAGTCGGCAAAATCGGCGATGGTCGGATATTCAAAGAAAATCGTCGGCGTCAGTTCCAGTTGGTATTGCTGATTCAGCCTGTTGGAAAAATCGGTCAGCGTGATCGAGTCAAAGCCGTAATCGCTGAACTCGGCATCCGCGTCCAAATCGTCCGGCTCAAACTTCATCAGTTTCGCTACGGCCTGCAACAGCATTTGCCGGATTTTGGCTTGCAGCTCGCCGGTATCGATTTGCGGGCCGGTCGCAATGTCATCATTCCTGTCCGGCGTAATCTTTTTGACAGTTTTTTCCGGCATGACCAACAGTCGCCGGATGCGAACGGGCGAACCCTGCATGACCATCATCTGTGCTGCGCCGGACGCCATAATCCGGTTGAATGCGTCAATGCCGTTTTCGGCCGGTAACGCGACCATGCCCGTGGTCTGCTGCATCATGGCTTCCGCAGACGCTTCCATGCGCATGCCGCCGTCCGCCCACAGCGGCCAATTGATTGAAAGCGTATGGCCGCGCCGCTGCCCATCCTTGACTTGTTCGTTGCGATACGCTGCAAAAACGTCCATAAACGCATTGGCGGCCGCATAGTCGGCCTGCCCGGCGCTGCCCCAGGCTCCGGCAGCCGATGAAAATAAAGCCAAGAAATCCAGATCGATATTTTCAGTGGCCTTATCCAGATGCAGGGTTCCGGCCACTTTCGGAGCCAGGACTTCGGTAAATTCCTGCGCCGATTTTTTTTGAATGAAATTATCCCGAAGCAAGCCCGCGCAGTGCAAAATGCCGTCGATACGGCCGTGCGCATCGAGCAGCCTAGCGACCAAATCATCCACGTCCTGCCGCCTGCCGACATCCAGTTGCCGGTATTCGGCGTTTACGCCGGATGAGGACAACCGGTCGATCTGCGCTTGTTTTTGCGGACTTAATGCCGAACGCCCGCACAAAACCACCGTCGCGTTTTTGGCATGTTGGGCAATTTGCTTTGCAAACAAAAGCCCCAACCCGCCGCTGCCGCCGGTAATCAGGTAGATGCCGTTATCTTTCCACGGCACGACAGACGACGTTGCAATATCCGCTTCCTGCCAGCTCAACACCTGAGGCACTCTGCCGCTGTAGCGAATTTGGGCCTGCTCCGACATCCGGCTGCCTTCGATGATTTTTGCCGCCAGTCCGTTCCCGGTTTCACCGGTGTCCAGCTCTATCAGTTGCCCGAAAAATCTTGCATTCTCCCGGCTTGCGGTTTTCAGCAGCCCGGACAAGCCGCCCAGCAGCATGCCTTTCCCGCGTCCCGGAACCAGCACCTGAAGCAGCGTATTACCGGTAGTTTTCCGGGCAAAAGCCTGCTTGATCATCTCGAAAACCTGAATAGCAGCATCCTTGTAGCTGTCCTCGATAGCGCTGTTCAGATTCAGCCGCGTGCAGGACGCTCCTAGAATCCGTGCCGCAATGTCCTGCTCAGTTGAGTCGGCAAAGCACCTATCCAAATCGCACAGCACGACCAGATGCTGCCCCCAGGCCAAGCTGTCCGTATCGTGAGCTATAGCCTGATCCGTCCATACCGGCTTGCACATCAACATGTCGCTGGTTTCGGACGGTTGTTTTTGTTCTACGGTGCGGGAGGAAAACCCCTTCATGCGGACGCAAATACGCCCTTGCTCGTCGCACAAGTCGATATTCAGTTTTTGCACTTTGCCGGTCGGCGAACTGCCGTCGGCGTAGCGTATCCACGCCCACATCGTTGCCGACGGCTGGGCCGGCAAGGTGAGTTCATCCAGCGCAAAAGGCAGCGACGCCGCTGTCTTTGACGCGCCGCTTGCCGCGCCTGTCGGCAGCGCATGACCGGAACCGGCCATCAGTCCGATACAGGCTTGCAGACCGGAGTCTATCAAGCCCGGATGAAGCACGAATTGCGCCGCTTCGCCTTCCACGCAGTCGGGCAAGGCCAGTTTTGCCAGTACCTGGGGCGTTGCCGCGTTGCTTTCGGGAGCGGAATAATAAACCGTTTCCAGCCCCTGATGCCCCGGCCCGTATGCTATGCCCATGACCCTGAACGCGTCATAGCATTGCTTGGCGTCGAGACTGTTCCGCTCGGTCATTTTTTCCCGCAACGCGGACAAGTCGAGCTTTTCCACAGCAGCGTCGGAAGACGGTTCCGCTTGCACCACCGCCGTGCCCTGGCTGTGCAAAACAACCGAGTCACCGGTTTTGCTGTAAATCCGGTAGGCGATTTGATTATGTTGCTCGGGATAAAGGCCGATATGCAGCGGCGTCGGTTGATTGCCGAGTACGAACGGCCTGGCCCAGACCACGTTTTTCAGCCGGATATTCACCGGGTTGCCGTCCGCCTCCGCGCTGACCTGCTTTATCGCCGCCCGCGCCATTTCCAGGTAGGCGACGCCGGGCAGCACCTTCTCGCCCATCACCACATGGTCGGCCAGAAAAAACTCGTTGCCGCTAAACACGGAACTGAAGCGCTGCTCGGACAGGTCCGAAGTGTTCTGGTGCAGCAACGGATGCAGTTGCGCGGGAGCCTGACCGATGCGCCTGTTGCCGCCGGTTTCCGGCAGCCAGTAACGCTGTCTGGCGAACGGGTACGAAGGCAGAGTAACCCGGCGCGGCCGTCTACCGGCAAGCGCTGTTTCGGCATACAGCGCTTGCCAGTCGATATTGACGCCCTTGGCCCACAGCTCGGCCAGTTGCCGGACATCGCCCTCGGCAAAGCATTGTCTAAGCGTTGGCGCTAAGGTGTCATCCTCATGCAACGCCTTGTTGCGTTTGACCGTGCCTTTGTAGCAATCGGCAGCTTCCATCCGGCTGAGCTTTATCTTTAATTCGGCAACCGAATCCGCGATAACAGCCAGCCGTTCGGCCATGGCCTCGCGCCCAACCTGCAAGGTAAAGGCGATATCCGCTATATCCGGCGTTTCCGACTCCGGCATCCCGTTCAGGAAGCCAAGCAGGTTTTCGACAACATCGCCAAGCCGGGCTTCGTTCTTGGCCGACAACAGGATCAGCGCAGGTGCCGATCTTTGCACCGGCGGCAACGGTTTTTCGCTATATTCCTCAATCACCACATGCGCATTGGAGCCGCCTGCGCCGAATGAACTGACGCCTGCGCGTCTTGGCTGCTCGTTGCCGTCGATGACTGATCGCTGCCAGGGCCGCCCCTGCTGCAAGATGAAAAACGGCGACTGCTCCAGCTCTATCATCGGGTTGACGGCCTCGCAGTGCAGACTCCGGTACAGCCTCTTATTCCTGAGCGCCAGCACCGCCTTGATAACCCCGGCGATACCGGCTGCGGTTTCGGCATGGCCGATATTCGACTTGACCGAACCCAGGCCGCAATAGGCAGTATCCGGCATCGCAACGCCGGAGCTTCGGTGCAGCTGCTCGAACGCCATTTTCAGGCCGTTTATCTCGATCGGGTCGCCCAGCGAAGTGCCGGTGCCGTGGCATTCGATATAGCCGATGCTGCGCGGATCGATGTTGGCCTTTTGATGCGCCTCGACAATCAGGCTGGCCTGCGCTTTCGGATTCGGCGCGGTCAGCGAGGTGGACATGCCGCCGTGATTTTCGGCGGACCCCCGGATCACGGCCAGGATGGTGTCGCCGTCCCGCTCGGCCCGTTTCAACGATTTCAGCAGCACCGCGCCGACGCCGTCGCTGCGCACATAGCCGTTGGCCTGCCCGGAAAAGGTTTTGCAGCGGCCGTCCTCGCAGATCATGCCGACCTTGCTGTACATGATGTGCATGTCCGGCGAAATCAACAGGTTCGCCCCGCCCGCTATCGCCATTTCGCAGCCTTCGTGCTGAATGCTCAACACCGCCCGGTGCAGCGCCACCAGCGAACTCGAGCAGGCGGTGTCGATGACCTGGCTAGGGCCGTGTATGTCGAGGAAGAAGGACAGCCGGTTGGGGCAGAACATGTGTCCGAGACTGGTCAGGTGCAGCGCCTCCATCGCGCCGGCACGGTCGATCAGGTGCGCATAATCCTGTAAATTGATGCCCATGAACAGGCCGATTTTGCGGCCGGAAAGGGGTTTCGGCGCGTAACCGGCCGACTCGATCAGTTTCCACACGCACTGGATAAACAGGCGGTGTTGCGGGTCCATCAATTCCGCTTCCCTGGGCGACATGCCGAAAAACAGCGGATCGAACTTGTCGATATCCGGCGCAAAACCGCCGTATTTGACCTTGGTGAATTCGCCCTGTTTGGGGTCGCCGTAAACCTGCTGCCAATCCCATCGGTCGGCGGGGATTTCGCTGATGCAGTCGTCGCCATCGCGCAAGTGTTTTTCGAATTCCTGCAAATTCGCGCTGTCCGGGAATATGCCTTCCATTGCGATAATAGCGACCGGTTCGTAGCCGGTTTCGCCGGAGCTGCGAACATTTTCCGGCGTTTCCCGGTATTCCGTTTCTTCAACGGCAGGAGCATGCGACCCAACGCTGGCCCGGAATTTGCTGATCCAGCTTTTAACCTCGGAATCGATTTCGGCGCTGCCGATGTCGGCCGCGCCAACCGACCGAACAGAACCGGCATCGTGCGACACCATATCGACCGGCTGAACATCTTCGTTCAGCAACCGCTTCTCGATCGTCTTGCGGTAACGCTGATACAAAATGTCGGCCAATTCGTCCAGATGCCGGGCCTCGAAAAAAACAGTCGGCGCAATCGGCAAGTCCAGCAGGTCTGAAATGCGCTTCATGATTTCGGTGACGATGATCGAATCGACGCCGTAGCGGGACATGTTTTCCCTGACATCCAGCCTGTCCGGCGGAATCTTCAGCACCGTTGACGCAATGTGGGCAATTTCCTGCCTGAATTGAAGCGGCGTTGCATTGGCGGTATCGGGCGATCCGGTTTGCCGAAGGGTGGCTGCGTCTACCGCGCTCACAGGTGCAGGCCCAGGCTGTTTCTGCCTGTCGGCATTAGATGGTTGCGGTTGCCGGCGCGCGCGCGAACACTCCGGCTGCGCCTGCTCTTTTGCGGCCTCTACCAGCTCGTCATCCAGAAACTGCTGCATTAGAGCGTCCAGGTCTTGCGAACTCTTGTCCGTCATTCGTCGCCTCGGTCAGACAATTTCAGAAATCCCATCATATCAATCAGCGTCCTATTTTTTGCCGGGTAGTTACAAACAATTTCAAATGGTAAGGATTAGAGCACTAATGAAGGATTGCCGCAACACCCTGTAACCGCGTTCGTCCGATCGTTAGCGAGCCATTATCCGGTCTTATCTTTGTTGCAACGAAAATAAGACAGCCCAATTGAAATGCTCAACCGAATTTTCCGGGGAACGCTGATTTTAGATAACGAAGTTAATAGAGAAGCACAAAGCCAAGCTGGGGGCACCGCACCCGTTTCCGGTGCTAATGAAATACTGAAAACTGCAAATGGTGGAAGAAGTGGATTGCGCTGATGTCGTATTTGTTTGCATGATATGTCGCCTTACCTTACAATCTAATCATTGAAAACAATAAGATAACTTTAATCAAAAATGATTATACGACAATACGATTTTTTTATACGACAAATGGTATCGTATATATTACGTTAGCCAACATTTATACCCCATAGATACGCTAATCGATTGAAACAAAAGAGGTCTTATGTTGTTGTTTCTTCTTAAAAGTGATACCCTCGCCCCGTCGTATAACTGCGTTGATACGACGGGGCGAGGGTATCACTTTCTAAAGTCAACACACCCCCACTTTCGTCCCAACGATTAACAACTGTGCAGTATAAAT
>NZ_JAZGVT010000003.1:0-4001 GCF_036440755.1 Methylobacter sp. Wu8
TTATACGACGGGGCGAGGGTATCACTTTTAAGAAGAAACAACAACATAAGACCTCTTTTGTTTCAATCGATTAGCGTATCTATGGGGTATAAATGTTGGCTAACGTAATATATACGACATCAATTGTCGTATAAAAACATGTTGTTCAAGATAAAAACGCCATTCACGCTCTATCGGTTCAGACATTGATAGCTTCCTTTTCGATAAAAGGACGTAACTCCGGGCGCAAGGCTTTTTCGGTGACCAGATCGACCGGACACCCTAACTGGTCTTCCAGGTAGAATTGCACGCCAAAATAGCGCGCCGAGGTGGCAGGCCCATCAAATCCAACCAGAATATCCACATCGCTGTTTTCACCGGCATCATCACGAGCGGTTGAACCGAATAATGCCATTTGGGTAACACCGAACTGCTGAGTCAGTATGGGTTTTATTTTTTTGAGTATGGCTAGGGCGTTGTTGCGTTTCATGGCGGTTTTCTGTCAATGATAGCGAGCTATCAAAAGGTCGAATACTTTCAGTGTACCAAAAAAATCGCGGCTGATTGGGAGGAATTTTAAAGACGCTCTTAAGCATGTCGGCAGATGCCCGCTATAAAAGGTCAATACCATGTTAATATTGATGTCTGGAATTTTTTTTTCGCAGCCCTAATGAATCTTCGTTTCCTCGCGTAGGAACAATGAAACTAGCCGCAAAAACGACACCAAGGGGATTAAACAATGACAGCAGTAATTCTTGACGAACAACTCGACAGACAATTTAGTCAGCTGGCTAAACAAGCTCATATCTCTATAGACCAAGCCGTTAATGATGCCTTACGCGAATATTTAGTCGATTATAACGATGCTCAGCTTGCGGAAAAAGCGCTGGATGAACTTGATAACAATGAAGACGAGTTGATTGACTGGAACGAGGCTAAAAAAAGCCTTTATGAGTAAATGGCAAGTCAAGTTAAAGGGCAGTGCGGCAAAATCTTTAAAATCACTCGATACCGGTATAAAGCAGCGAATTGAACGGTTTATAGGCCAGCTCATCGAAACTGATAATCCACGTTCGCACGGTAAAGCGCTGCAAGGAAAGCGATATGCCGGATTATGGCGTTATCGAATTGGAGATTATCGGCTGATTTGTCAGATAAAAGACGGCGAGTTAATCATCTTGCTGTTGGAAATTGGACACAGGAAAGACATTTATAAATAATCCATCATAGCGGCTCAGCCGTTTCCAAATGCGACGGTTCGGAACATAGAAGCTCTCTATAAAAGCCCAATACTATGTTAATATTGGCGTCTTGGATTTTTTATCGCCGCGCCAATGACTAAGTCTCCCCCCTCCCAATTAATCGACCGCTTCGGCAGAATCGTTGATTATTTGAGAATCTCGATTACCGACCGCTGTGATTTCCGTTGCCTGTATTGCATGGCTGAGGACATGACGTTCCTGCCGCGCGCGCAGGTTTTGACGCTGGAAGAGATTTATACGCTGGCCCTAGCATTCGCCGAATTGGGCGTGAAGAAAATCAGGATCACCGGCGGCGAGCCTTTGGTCAGGAAAGGTGCGTTGGAGCTGTTGCAAAACATCGGCCGTATAGAAAGTCTGAATGAGCTGGTGATAACGACCAACGGCTCTCAGCTTGAAACGATGGCGGCGTCTTTAAAAGAGGCGGGCGTAAAACGCATTAATATCAGCCTGGATACGCTGGATGCCGACAAGTTTAAGGCGATCACCCGAACCGGTGATTTGGCGCAGGTGCTTAGAGGCATTCAGGCCGCCAAGGCGGCAGGGTTTGAGCGGATAAAAATCAATGCGGTCATTCTCAAGGACAGGAATCATCTGGAAGTGAACGACCTGGTCCGGTTTGCGGTCGATAACGGCATCGACATCAGCTTTATCGAGGAAATGCCGCTGGGCGTCGTCAGTCAGCATGACCGGGCCGACGCCTATTATTCCAGCGATTTGATCAAGGCCGATTTGGCGGAGCATTTTGCTTTAATCGCCACGCCTGAAAAAACCGGTGGGCCGTCGAATTATTTTAATGTGTCTGGTACTCAAACCCGCGTCGGCTTTATTTCCCCGCACAGCGAGAACTTTTGCAGTACCTGTAACCGGGTGCGCTTGACTGTTGAAGGGCGCTTGCTGTTATGCCTGGGTAATGAGCATTCGGTCGATTTAAAGCAGGTCATCAGGGTTCATCCGGGCGACATGGCGGCGCTGAAACAAGCTATTGTCGATGCGATGCTGATTAAGCCGGAAAAACACGAATTTAATATTAACGAGCAGCCGGTTATATTGCGGTATATGAGTATGACTGGAGGCTAAGGGCGAAAGACGAAAGGCGAAAAAATCCCTTTGACCCTTAGTCTTTCGCCCTTAGCCCTTTGCCTTCTTTCCCCTTTACCTGAGATTTTAAAAAATGTCTTTCGCCCAGCTCGGCTTAGCCGACGAACTCCTTAAAGCCGTAGCCGATCAAGGCTATGTCACGCCTACACCGGTACAACAAAAAGCCATCCCCTTGATCCTTGAAGGCAAGGACGTATTGGCAGGCGCGCAAACCGGCACCGGAAAAACCGCCAGTTTCACCTTGCCGTTATTGCAGCGGCTGGCCGAGAGTCACGACCCGCATCAAAAGCCGCGCCGCGTTCGCGCTTTAATTTTGGTACCAACCCGCGAATTGGCCGCGCAGGTGTATGAAAGCGTAAAAACTTACGGCGCGCATTTGCCGTTGCATGCGGAAGCGGTGATCGGCGGCGCGAGCATCGGCATCCAGACCCGCCAGTTACGCCGGGGCTGCGACATCGTCGTGGCGACGCCGGGGCGCTTGATCGACCATGTGCAGCAGCGCAACATCAATCTGTCCAACGTGGAAATACTGGTGCTGGACGAAGCGGACCGCATGCTCGATATGGGTTTTTTGCCCGACATTAAGCAAATCATGGCGCTGATCCCGAAGAAGCGGCAGAGTCTGTTGTTTTCCGCGACCGTGCCTAATGCGATCAAATCTCTGGCGGCTCAGTTGTTGAACAATCCGGTTGAGGTCGAAGTCGCCAAGCAAAACGCCACGGCTGAAAATGTCTCGGAAAGGGTTTACGGCATCGGACGCGAGTACAAGCGCGAATTATTGTCCTATCTGATCGGCAGCAATAACTGGAAGCAGGTGCTGGTATTCGTGCGCACCAAACACGGCGCAGATCGCCTGGAAAAACAGTTGGTCGAGGACGGCATCCGCACTGCGGCGCTGCATGGCGACAAAACCCAGGGCGCACGCAACAAGGCGCTGGAGTATTTTAAAACCGGCAAGGTTTCGGTATTGGTTGCGACCGATATTGCCGCACGCGGCCTGGATATTGACGACTTGCCGCATGTGGTGAATTTTGATTTGCCGCAGGTGCCGGAAGATTATGTGCACCGGATCGGCCGTACCGGACGCGCCGGTTCGAGCGGCGAGGCCTTGTCGCTGGTGTGTCCCGAAGAAGCCTGGATGCTGGTGGAAATTGAGAAACTGCTCAAGCGGCAAATTCCGCGTGTGGCCGATACCGGTTATGAGCCGGTTTCGTTGAAGGTAATCGATGCGCCGAAAAAGCATGTCCCCAACAAAACGACCGGCAAGAAAGATATGCGGCATACCAAAAAACCGGCCGCTCGCGGCGCTAAATCGGCGGTTCGGGACGTTAAACAGCCTGACGGCAAGCGGATCGATTCAAGAGGCAAGGGCAGGTCGGGTTCCAGGGGTAAGGCTTAAGCCCAATAAGTGGCGAGCCTGTAACCTGCGCGGTGTCAGGGAAGCGCTGAATAAACCGCTCCCGTTCATGGTTCGACAGGCTCACCACGAACGGAATCAATGTCTTACCGTTCGTCCTGAGCCTGTCGAAGGACTAAATCAGCGCGACCTTAGCCTATGCACCGCATGATCGTGCCGACTAAGGATTTGGTTAAAAATAACTTCCCGAAATCATTATTTTCGCTTGTCAAGCCGTTCGTGCTGACCCTTCGGCTACGCTCAGG
>NZ_JAZGVT010000005.1:0-6615 GCF_036440755.1 Methylobacter sp. Wu8
AAGCTGATGCCGGAAAACCTGGCCTATTGCATCTACACCTCCGGCTCCACCGGGCAACCGAAAGGCGCGGGCGTACCGCACCAGGGCATACTCAACCGGCTGCAATGGATGCAGGCGGAGTACGCCCTGGATCAAAGCGACCGGGTGCTGCAAAAGACCCCGTACAGCTTCGACGTTTCGGTTTGGGAATTCTTCTGGCCGTTGATGACCGGCGCGCAACTGGTCGTCGCCAAGCCGGATCAACACAAAGACAGCCGGGCCTTGATCGACACCATCGTGCGCGAACAGATCACCACCGTCCACTTCGTACCGTCGATGCTGCAAGCCTTTATCGACACGACGGGCGCGGAAAACTGCACCGGCTTGAAACGCGTGATCTGTAGCGGCGAAGCCTTACCGGCCGACCTGGTTGCACGTTTTCAGCAAAAACTGCCGGCCGGACTGCACAACCTTTACGGCCCCACCGAAGCCTCCGTAGACGTCAGTTACTGGGCCTGCATACCGGACAGAGCCGAAACCGCGATCCCTATCGGACGGCCGATAGCCAACATCGCCCTGTACATCCTGGATAGGCAGCTGAACCCCGTACCGGTCGGCACCCCCGGCGAACTGCATATCGGCGGCATCGGCTTGGGCCGCGGCTACCTGAATCGTCCCGGCCTGACCGCGGAAAAATTCATTCCCAACCCGTTCGGTCCCAGCGGCAGCCGCCTGTACAAAACCGGCGATCTGGTCCGTTACCGGCCGGACGGCGACATCGATTACCTGGGCCGGATCGACCATCAAGTCAAAATTCGCGGCTTCAGGATCGAACTGGGCGAAATCGAAGCCCGCCTGCTGGAAGCGCCGGACATCAAAGAAGCGGTCGTCATCGCCCGTGAAGACCAGCCCGGCGACAAGCGCCTCGTTGCCTACCTGGTTGCCGGAACCGCCGTTGCGAGCGAACTATTGAAGCTCCGGCTCAAGGAAACGCTGCCCGAGTACATGGTCCCGAGCGCCTTTGTGCAGTTGGACGGCATGCCGCTGAGCGCCAACGGCAAACTGGATCGCAAGCGCTTGCCCCGGCCGGACCTCAGCGAACTGTCGGCAAAACAGTATGTCGCGCCGCGCACGGACAGCGAAGAGATTCTGGCGGAAATATGGGCCGATGTGCTGGGCGTTGACAGAGTCGGCGTCGAGGATAATTTTTTCGAATTGGGCGGGCATTCGCTGTTGGCGACTCAGCTGGTATCCCGGATTTGTATCCGATTCGGGATTGATTTACCGTTAAAGACCCTTTTTGACACGACGAATGTCGCGCAGTTGGCCGCGAAAGTCGATTTGCTGACTTGGGCTAGAGATCAGGCGGAGACGGCGGCGAATGCAGATGAAATCGAGCTTGAGGATATCGAACTATGATGTTGAGTCAATTGCTGACGACATTGCGGGATTTGAATGTGCATCTTTA
Source organism: Methylobacter sp. Wu8 (assembly GCF_036440755.1). NCBI lineage: Bacteria > Pseudomonadati > Pseudomonadota > Gammaproteobacteria > Methylococcales > Methylococcaceae > Methylobacter > Methylobacter sp. Wu8. The sequence continues at coordinate 1,448 of NZ_JAZGVT010000005.1, forward strand.
TGTTGAGCAGGGCGATTTAAAATGCAAGGCGCCGAAAGGTGCGTTGAACGAAGCGCTTAAGTTACAGCTCAAATCCAGAAAAGCGGAGTTAATCGAAGCACTGTCCCAGGCCGGGCAAGCATCCGCATCACCTATAAAGCCGGACCAGAGAACAGCGCCGTTACCGCTTTCATACGCCCAGCAGCGTTTGTGGTTTCTGGATCAATTGGAACCGGACAGTTCTTTTTACAACATGCCTGTCGCGTTCAGGCTAAGCGGGTATTTGAATGACGCGGCGTTGCAGCAAGGTTTCAGCGAGATCGTTCGCAGGCATGAAAACTTGCGCACTTCTTTCGTGACCGAGAATGCAGCGCCGACACAGAGGATTTCATCCGAATCCGCATTGCCTGTTGCCCATGTCGATTTAACCGGCTTGTCTCGGCAGGCTTGCCGGGATGCGCTGTCGGATCTGTGCCGGCAGGAAGCGGAAAAGCCTTTTTCGTTAGCCGTCGGCCCGTTAATCCGGGTAACGTTGATTGCCTTGCCTGACGGTGCCGGGCGGAAGCAAAACATTCTGCTGCTGACGATGCATCATATTATCTCCGACGGCTGGTCCTCGGCGATTTTGATGCGCGAATTTGTTTCGCTGTATCAGGCGTTCAGCCGGGGCAGACCTTCACCGTTAGCGGAGTTGCCGATTCAATATGCCGATTTTGCCTGTTGGCAGCGCCGCCGTCTTGTTGGCGATGTATTGCAGAGGCAAATCGATTATTGGCGCAGTAAACTGGACGGTGCGCCAAGCCTGCTGGAACTGCCGACAGACCGTCCCAGGCCAGCGGTCATGGCTTATCGCGGCGCATCACACCAGTTTGAGATTCCGGCCGCGCTCGCGGAGCAAATCCATCGAATAAGCCGCCAATACGATGCGACCTTGTTTGCAGTGCTGCTGGCGGCGCTCAATATCCTGTTGTTTCGCTATAGCCACCAGAAAGATATATGCGTCGGTACGCCTGTTGCGAACCGAAATCGCATGGAGATAGAGGGCTTGATCGGTTTTTTCGTCAATACTCTGGTGTTGCGCAGCGACTTGTCGGGCGATCCGCAATTCAACCGCTTGCTGGCCGAGGTCAGAAACACCGTTTTGGATGCCCAAAACCATCAGGATCTGCCGTTCGAACAGCTGGTCGAAGCGCTGAGGCCCGAACGTAATGTGAGCTACAGCCCGTTGTTTCAGGTTATGTTCGTGTTGCAAAACCAGTCCGGGCAGTCGCTGAGCCTGTCGGGGCTGGATATCGGCGTGATCGATGAGGAAAGCACGGTCGCTAAATTCGACCTGACTTTGCATATTCATGAAAACCAAGGCGCACTTGCCGGCAGTTTTGAATATAACACCGAGTTATTCGATCCGTCCACGGTAACGCGCATTGCAGAACACTATCTGACGCTGCTGCAAGGCATTGCGGACGCACCGCAGGCGCGCATTTCCGAACTGCCGCTGCTGACGCGGGATCAGCGCAGGCAAATCCTGGTTGATTGGAATTCGACGCAGGCGGTTTATCCAGCCGACCGATGCCTTCACCAACTGTTTGAGGCGCAAGTGGACAAAACGCCGGACGCCGATGCGGTGGCGTTTGCAGACCAAACATTAAGTTATGCCGAATTGAACGCCAGAGCCAATCTGCTGGCCTATTATCTGCGTTCCAAGGGCGTAGGGCCGGGAAGTTCGGTCGGCCTTTGCGTCGAGCGGTCGTTGGAAATGGCGGTCGGCATGCTGGGCATACTGAAGGCGGGCGGCGCTTATGTGCCGCTGGATCCCCATTACCCGGAAGAGCGCATCGCCTATATGCTGAAAGATGCGGGCATTGCGATGCTGCTTAGCCAGCAGCGGCTGGCGTGGGCATTGCCGTCCGGCGTGAAGGCCACCGTTTACCTGGACAGCGATTGGGCGACGATAGCGCAAGGGTCTATCGACAATCCGGCGCCGTGCAATCATCCGCTCGATCTGGCCTATATGATCTACACTTCCGGCTCCACCGGACAACCCAAAGGCGTGATGGTTTCGCACCGCAACGCCGTGCATTCGACAAACGCACGGTTTTCAAGCTATCGGCATCCGGTCAGCGCCTATCTGCTGTTGTCCTCGTTTGCATTCGACAGTTCCGTGGCAGGGCTGTTCTGGACGCTGGGGCAGGGCGGTTGTTTGTGTCTGCCGACTGACGATGACGCCAAAGATCCGGCGGCATTGGCCGAGCTGATCTTAAACCGGCGAGTGTCGCATCTGCTGGCCTTGCCGTCCTTCTATGCCTTGCTGTTGAAACAGGCGGCAACGGAGCTGCAATCCTTGAAAACGGCTATCGTTGCCGGAGAAGCCTGTTCAGTCGAGGTCGTCAAACAACACCGCGCGGTATTGCCGCATGTGCCTTTATATAACGAATACGGCCCTACCGAAGGCTCGGTATGGAGCAGCGTTTACCTGGCCGATCAGGATGATTTGGACAGGCCGCTGTCGATAGGGCGTCCGATCAGCAATGTTAGGCTCTACATTCTGGATAAGGCCGGCAGTCCGGTGCCGGTCGGCGTACAGGGAGAGCTCCATATCGGCGGCGAAGGCGTGGTGCGCGGCTATTGGCGGCGTCCCGAACTGACCGCGGAAAAATTCATCCCCGATCCGTTCCGGCTTGACGGCGGCAGGCTCTACAAAACCGGCGACCTGGCCCGTTACCGGCCGGACGGCAATATCGAATTTTTAGGCCGCATCGACCATCAGGTGAAAATCCGCGGCTTCAGGATCGAACTGGGGGAAATAGAAACGCGGTTGATGGCTTATCCCGGTGTCGATGAGGCTGTCGTTCTAGCCAGGGAAGACCGGTTCGGCAACAAGCGTCTGCTTGCTTACCTGACCGCGCGGGATAACGCGGCGTTAACCGAGAGTGCCTTGCGTGACGCGATCAAGGAAAGTATGCCGGACTATATGCTGCCCGGTGCTTTTGTTTTTCTCGAGCGGTTGCCGTTGACGGCTAACGGCAAGATTGACCGTAAGGCCTTGCCCGAGCCGGACTTGGCTGAAACGGCAAAAAACGCCTATGAAGCGCCTGTGACGGAGACGGAAAAAAGCCTGGCGGCTATTTGGAGCGGGATACTCGGCATTGAGCGGATAGGCAGAAACGACGATTTTTTCGAGTTGGGCGGGCATTCGTTGCTGGCGGCCCAGTTGCCGTTTTCGGTGCAAAAAAAACTGAACGCCCAGCTGCCGCTGAAGAGTTTTTTCGAGACACCCATCCTGGCGGCGCAAGCACGGTTAATCGATCGGGGCGAAAGCGGTGAAATGCCGGTTAACCTTGAAGCCGAAGCCGTGCTTGACCCTGCGATTATTCCGTTACAGCCTGCGCCTATCGACGTAGCGGCGGCTCAAGCGGTGTTCCTGACCGGTGCGACCGGTTTTCTCGGTGTGTTTTTGCTGGCCGAGTTGCTGGAACGGATCGACGCTGAAATTTATTGCCTGGTCAGGGCTGCCGATGAACGGGAAGCGCTGACCCGGCTGCAACGCCAAGCGGACCGTTATGAGCTGCATGAGCGTATCGATTGGAGTCGGGTTATCGCCGTCTGCGGTGATTTGGCGGAACCCGGACTTGGACTCTCAAAATTACGCTACGAAGAAATAGCCGGGCAGGCTGAAGTCATTTACCACAACGGGGCGCTGGTCAGTTTCGTCCAGCCTTACAAAACCCTGAAAGCCGCCAATGTTCTGGGTACGGAAGAAGTGCTGCGTCTCGCCTGTATCGGCAAAGCCAAGGCCATTCATTATGTTTCGACTTTGTCGGTGTTTAGCGAAGTTTCCGCCGGTAATGCGAGCGGATACAGGGAAAATGATGAGCCGAAACCCAGCGGAAATCTAGTCAACGGCTACGCGCAGAGTAAATGGGTGGCGGAAAAGCTGGTCAGGTCGGCCAGGGATAGAGGTTTTCAGGTGAGTGTTTACAGGCCGGCGACGGTTTCGGGAGATACCCGGAACGGGGTGTGGAACACCGACGATTTTCTGTGCCGGATGCTTAAAGGCTGTATTCAGCTGGGATCGGCGCCGGAAGGCAATAGTCCGCTCGATATAGCGCCTGTCGATTACATGAGCCGCGCCATCGTCTCGCTTTCGTTGCAGCCGAGTTCGGTCGGCGCTTGTTTCCATTTAAATCATCCCGAACCGCCTTATTCCGATGAGCTGATCGATTGGTTCAGCCGGTCGGGTTATCGTCTGGAGCGTATTCCTTATAGAGACTGGGTGAACAAGGTGTTAAAAACCGGCGAGGCGGGGTACGAAGATTTTGCTTTATTGCCGCTGCTGCCGGTGTTTTCGGTCCAGAACCAGGATGAGCAGGCGTCGGAAGAAGATAACATCCGCTACGATTGCAGCGAAACACAAGGCGTGTTGTCGAAATTAGGCATCGAGTGCGCCATGTTGGACGGCGAGTTGTTGGCGCGTTATCAAAACTATTTTAGACGTAGCGGGTTTGTTCAGGAGCCGGAGCATTACAAAGAGAAATTATTCTAAACAAAATGATTTTGCGGGTGGGGTGGATTTCAAGCTTGCTCGTCTACCTTATTGTAAACGTATTGGCTGCACTGATAACAATATCTGCAAGTGTTCGGTTCCTGCTTTATAAGAACTTGACTCAAGCACGAAACTACTAAGGAAAATTCTAAAATGCTTAATAACAAGAAAAGCTTTTCTTCCGGCGGAATGGCGGTTAACCGGGGAAAAAAGATCAGGTCATGCTTCATCAACGGGGTGTTTATTTTAACGTTTTGCCATGCGGCGCCAGCTTTATCGGAACAAACCCAAAAAATCCAGTTTGACATGCCTTCCAGCGATTTGGCTTCCGCACTGAATCGTTACGCGGAAAAAACCGGTATGGAATTAAGCTATCCGGCCTCTATGGTAGCAGGTTCAAAATCAATGCCGCTTAAAGGCAGTTACGGCGTTCAAGAAGGCTTGAACGAATTATTGCGGGGAACCGGCTTGGCTTACCGGTTGACCGGGGAAAATAGTGTGACGCTTGAAAAAGCGCCGGTTTCTAAAGCAGCAGGCTCTACAACCTTGTCCGGGGTAACGGTTAAAGGACAACGGCAGTATGACCCTAACGATCCTTACAATACCGATTATGCGGTACCGAATGCCAACAGCGCGACCAAGACCG
>NZ_JAZGVT010000021.1:0-16352 GCF_036440755.1 Methylobacter sp. Wu8
TGCTTGAAAAGTGATGGATAATAGAAGGTGTTGGTTTTGCTGTCATTGAAAATCAAAATGATAGGATTATTACCTCATCTAAATTATATTTTCAAGCACTTTTAAGCGCGATTGCCCTGATCATTTAAGCTCTGCAACTGGATAAAGACCGGCCTAAAGCACTATAATTAGCTGTTTTTTTTAATTTGATGGAGAAATGAATGCACGCAGTTACGTTAATAAAAGGCGATGGTATCGGCCCATCGATAATGGATGAGGCTGTAAAAGTTATTGATGCGTCCGGCGTAAAAATTCAGTGGGAAGAAGCGTATGCCGGTTTGGCCGCTTTCGAACAGTTCGGCACACCGCTGCCGGATGAAACCATGGCGTCAATAGACAAAACCCGTCTGGCGTTTAAAGGCCCGCTGACCACGGTAGTCGGCACGGGTTTTAGAAGCATTAACGTGGCGTTGCGACAAAAATACGACCTGTACGCCAATGTCCGCCCCGCCAAAAACTGGCCGGGCGTACAAACCCGTTTCGATAACGTCGATATTGTGATCGTCAGGGAAAATACCGAAGGGCTCTACGCAGGACTCGAACATTACCTGACGCCTAAAAAAGACATCGCTGAAAGTCTGGCCGTCGTCACCCGGGCAGGATCGGAAAGGATTATCGAGTATGCCTTTAAATACGCACGGGACAACAACCGCAAAAAAGTCACCGTTTGCCATAAAGCCAATATTTTAAAATACACCCAAGGCTTGTTTCTGGATGTCGCCAGGGAAATCGCCCCGAAATATCCCGACATTCAGTTTGACGAAAAAATCATCGATGCAGCCTGCATGCACATGGTGATGGACCCGACCCAGTTTGATGTGATCGTCTGCACCAACATGTTCGGCGACATCCTGTCCGATTTGACCGCCGGTCTGGTAGGAGGACTGGGCTTGATTCCCGGCGCCAATATCGGCACCGATGCGGCATTATTCGAAGCCGTGCATGGCAGCGCACCGGACATCACCGGCAAAAACCTGGCGAATCCTACCGCCGTTATCATGGCAGGAGTCATGATGCTGCATCATCTCGGCGAACACGACGCGGCGGATAAAATCCAAACAGCCGTTGAAAAAGTAGTCAAAGAAGGCAAGTTTGTTACGCCGGACCTTAACCCGCAATCGAAATGCGGGACGGTTGAGATGGGCAATGCGATTGTTGCGGCAATGAAATAGTTACACCAGCCACTGAATGCCGAGACACCGGAACAACCAATGCTTTTCGTTGAGGTGCATGTGATATTGCACTAGAATGTTACATGTAACTCATTAGGAGGGCTTATGAAGACCAATGTAGCCACACGCGTACAAAAGCATCGCGCAGGGTTGCGAGCTTCCGGGCTGCGGCCCGTTCAGATCTGGGTGCCGGATACCCGGAGCAGCGACTTTGCGGATGAATGCCGCCGCCAGTCGCTTGCTCTACGCGGCGACTCCCAAGAAGCCGATACATTGAATTGGCTGGAGGCTTCGGCGGACACAGAGGGTTGGGAATGACGGCTGCATGGATGCAGGAGGTGGAGTAACGCATGGAGCAGTTACCGAGGCGTGGCGATCTGGTCACGATTGCTTTGCAAGGCGCTTACGGCAAGCCACGACCCGCATTGATCATTCAGTCCGACCTATTTTCAGAACATCCATCAGTGACCATCCTTCCTGTAACAAGCGATCTTCGTGGTACGCCATTATTTCGGATTCCGATTAAACCTACCGAAAAAAACGGGCTATGCAAACCATCTGAAGTTATGGTAGATAAAGCGCAAACCGTACCCCGAGAAAAAATTGGCGATGTGTTTGGACACATCACCGAAGAAGACATGTTGGCCATTAATAGGACACTCGCAGTGTTCCTAGGCGTTGTTTGATACCGTTTAAACCTTTTCCCCAGGAAATCCCCAATGCTAGAACAATACCGTAAACACGTAGCAGAACGCGCCGCCGAAGGCATAGTCCCTAAGCCGCTTGATGCAGAACAGACCGCCGCTTTGGTTGAGCTGATTAAACAACCGCCTGCTAGAGACTTGTATGATGCAGGAGGTAGAGCAACGCAGTTACCAGTTGCCGAGGAAGAGTTCATCCTCGACCTGCTGGCTAACCGCGTTCCCGCCGGTGTTGACGAGGCGGCTTACGTTAAAGCGGGATTCCTGGCGGCTGTCGCAAAAGGCGAAGTCAGCTCGCCGATCCTGGATGCGGCGCGCGCCACCGAACTGCTGGGTACCATGCTGGGCGGTTACAACATCGCACCGTTAATCGATTTGCTGGATAACGAAGCCTTGGCTCCGATTGCGGCCAAGGCGCTGTCCCATACCTTGTTGATATTCGACGCTTTCCACGACGTGCAGGAAAAAGCCGACGCCGGTAACCCGTTTGCCAAGCAGGTGCTTAATTCCTGGGCGGAAGCCGAATGGTTCACCAGCAAGCCCAAAGTGCCTGAAAAACTGACCGTCACCGTGTTCAAGGTAAGCGGCGAAACCAATACCGACGATCTGTCTCCGGCTCCCGATGCTTGGTCCAGACCGGACATTCCGCTGCATGCCAAAGCCATGCTGAAAATGCCGCGCGAGGGCATTACCAATGCCGAACAGCAAATCGCCGAACTCAAGCAAAAAGGCTTTCCGGTCGCTTATGTCGGTGACGTGGTCGGCACCGGCTCGTCGCGCAAATCGGCGACCAACTCCGTATTGTGGTTCATGGGCAATGATATTCCATACATTCCGAACAAACGCGAAGGCGGGGTTTGCATCGGCGGCAAAATCGCGCCGATCTTCTTCAACACGATGGAAGACTCAGGCGCCCTGCCCTTTGAATGCGATGTGACCCAGATGGCGATGGGCGATGTGATCGACATTTACCCGTATGCAGGCGAAGTCAAAAGGCATGATAGCGGCGAACTGATCTGCAAGTTCGAACTGAAAACCGACGTGATCCTGGACGAAGTACGCGCCGGCGGCCGTATTCCGCTGATTATCGGCCGGGGTTTGACCGACCGTGCGCGAAAGGTGCTGGGCTTGCCTGCATCGACGGTTTTTTCCCGTCCGGTTGCCGCCGAAGACAGCGGCAAAGGCTTTACGCTGGCGCAAAAAATGGTAGGCCAAGCCTGCGGCGTTACGGGCGTTCGCCCCAACACGTATTGCGAACCACACATGACTACCGTGGGTTCCCAAGACACCACGGGACCGATGACCCGCGACGAGTTGAAAGACCTGGCCTGTCTGGGTTTTTCCGCCGACTTGGTATTGCAATCGTTCTGCCACACTGCGGCGTATCCGAAGCCGATTGACGTCACCATGCAGCACACGCTGCCGGATTTCATCATGAACCGCGGCGGCGTATCGCTCCGTCCCGGCGACGGCATTATCCATTCCTGGCTAAACCGGATGTTGCTGCCGGACACCGTCGGCACCGGCGGCGACTCGCACACCCGCTTCCCTATCGGCATTTCATTCCCCGCCGGTTCAGGGCTGGTCGCGTTTGCCGCCGCAACCGGCGTGATGCCGCTGGATATGCCCGAATCGGTTTTGGTTCGCTTTAAAGGCGAAATGCAGCCGGGCATTACATTGCGCGATCTGGTCAATGCAATTCCTTATGTGGCGATACAGCGCGGTTTACTGACCGTTGAAAAGCAGGGCAAGAAGAACGTGTTCTCAGGCCGCATCCTGGAAATCGAAGGCCTACCGGATTTAAAAGTGGAGCAGGCTTTCGAACTGTCCGACGCATCTGCGGAACGCTCCGCCGGCGGCTGCACGGTGCGCCTGAATGAAGCGCCGATCCGAGAGTACCTGAATTCCAACATCACCCTGCTGAAATGGATGATAGCCGAAGGATACGGCGATGTACGCACGATAGAGCGCCGGATCAAAGCGATGGAAGAGTGGCTGGCTAACCCGGTATTGCTGGGGCCGGACGCCGATGCGGAATACCATGAAATCATCGAAATCGATATGACTGAAATCAAGGAACCGTTGCTGGCCTGCCCCAACGACCCTGACGACATAAAACCGCTGTCCGCCGTGGCCGGGACTAAAATCGACGAGGTTTTCCTGGGTTCCTGCATGACCAATATCGGCCATTTCCGCGCCGCCGGTAAATTGCTGGAAAAGCAAAAAGGCGAATTGCCGACCCGTTTGTGGGTTGCCCCGCCGACCAAAATGGATCAAACCCAATTGACCGAGGAAGGCTATTACAGCACCTTCGGCAAAGCCGGAGCGCGCACCGAAATGCCGGGGTGTTCGTTATGCATGGGCAATCAGGCGCGGGTCGCTGAAAATTCCACCGTGGTTTCCACATCGACGCGAAACTTCCCGAATCGCCTGGGCAATGGTGCTAACGTGTACCTGTCATCGGCCGAACTGGCGGCGGTGTGTTCGATCCTGGGCAAGATTCCGACTTTCGACGAATATATGCACTATGCAAGTCAGATCAACGAAACAGCCGAGGATACTTACCGTTACCTGAACTTTGATCAAATGGATAGTTATCGGAAGAAGGCTGGCGGAGGCTAACAAAGTTCTTCTCGTCCCCACGCGCTGCGTGGGAACGCCTTACTGGACGCGTTGCGTCCCGTGCTTGTACTGGCTACGTTATCAGACGTTGCGCCTACCCCGTGGCGCAGCGCGCCTTAACTGCATTCCCACGCAGCGCGTGGGAACGAGGTAACACCCACTTATGCTAAAAAAGCTTTTCCACCAGACACCCGCTGAACAATCCAAGAACCAATCAGGCTTACTGGAAAAGCAATACAATGCTCTAGTCACGCAAGGCCACATCCAACACGAACCCGCGCAAATCACCGCCCTGCAACACCTGCAAACCTTGCTCGACAACTTAAGCGCTGCTGTCGAGTACAATCAAAAATCAAGCCTGCATAAACTACTCTTACCCCCACCTGCCAACTACAAGAGTCTGTATATCTTCGGCAACGTAGGCCGCGGCAAATCCATGTTGATGGATTTGTTTTTTGAAACCTGCCCGATCCCCCAAAAACGTCGGGTACATTTTCATGCCTTCATGCTGGAAGTCCACGCTTTCATCCACCAATGGCGCAAGCAACACAATACCGACGCCATTTCCGCCTTGGCAAAGCATATTAGGGCATCCGAACTGCTGCTTTGCTTCGACGAGTTTCATGTGTCCGACATCGCCGATGCGATGCTTTTGGTGCGGCTGTTCCGCAGGCTGTTTGAACTGGGCATCGTCGTCGTAATCACCTCCAACTGTCATCCCAACGAACTCTATCATGACGGCCTGCAACGGGAGCTGTTCCTGCCTTTTGTCGGACTCCTGCAAGAAAAAGCCAAGGTCATCGAGCTGGTTGCAGACCAGGATTACCGGCTCAGCCATCTACACGCGCTAAAGACGACTTATTATTATCCGCTGGATCAACAGGCCGCAAAATTCGTGCGCCAAAGCTATAACGAATTAACCCATTTCGCCCCGCTGAAACCGGGCGTTGTGGAGGTATTAGGCAGAAAGGTGATGCTGTCTGCGGTGTACGGCAATGTCGCCCTGACTTCCTTTGACGAGCTGTGCATGCACGCCTTAGGCCCCGCCGACTACCTGGAAATCGGCAACCGCTTCGACATCGTGATCCTGGCTGACATTCCCAAACTGACCATCGAAAAATGCAACGAAGCCAAGCGCTTTGTCACGCTAATCGATGCGCTGTACGAACATAAAGTGAAACTGATCTGCACCGCCGAAGTACCGGCTCAGGAGCTTTACACATCCGGCGAAGGCTCGTTTGAATTCGAACGGACAGTGTCGAGATTGATCGATATGCAATCGGAGAGTTATTTGCATATTGAGCATGCCAGTCGGTGATAGCGGCTGTTATTTTGAGGCATTGAATTCCGGCATAAAAAGTTTGCCATCAATATTGAATAACGGCACACTGACCGAGAACATATGGTTCACACAATATCCGTACGAACGGCAACCCACACTGAAAGGAAAATCTATGAAAAAGGTTAAATCAGAAATAACGGATGAGCTGAGACCGAAATATAAAAGGTCGGATTTTGGCGAGTTTGTGCGTGGTAAATATGCAAACCGTATCAAGGATGAGACCAATGCTGGGCAACGAAAAGAAGCTGCCCGACGCAACTTAAGGATTTATGAATGATGATTTTAAGTAAAGTGCACTCGATCAATTTGCCCAGTAACTTCCCTTTCCGCGAGATGGAGGCTTTCAAAACAGCAGCCGATAGTATCTTAACGCTTGAAATACCCGGTGCAACGTGGCAAGAATATGCTGGCGCAACAAACCTCATCGGATGGCGCTTTAGAGGCTGTTACGAGGATATGAATAAGTGGATAGATTTATGGAATCATTGCGATAAGGCGTCGTCGGAGGAAATCTATTTGCGCGAACGCGCCCTTTTCGGATTTTTTACAGCTGGCTTATCCTGTGTAGAAACCACTTGCTACGCACTCTATGCTTTGGCAAGACACCTAGAGTTACTCGATCCGCAACTTCTTGCTAACAAGAGAGATAAATGGCATTCCAATCCCTCTGAATTCAATAGACTTCTGTTGGAGCAAGATGAGACATTAGCGTTAAAAGCTAGGCTCCAAGTGCTTATAGCTTCAGATGATTACAAGTGTTTGAAAGATCGGCGCAATAGAATGAACCATCGTTCAGATATTCCGATCAACTACACTTTGAACATGGGTGCTGAATTACCGCCTACTGAGAAGCAGGACTTCGTAAGAACAACAAGCACAGAAGCTTTTAATCTCGGCGTATCGGAGCTTGAGGCCATGTTTAATTGGCTGGCTACCTCAGTTCGTGACCTACTCGTAGAAGGGACTAATCTTTGCGAACGGCCATAGAGCAGTAAATCCCAAGGCCATGTAGATACTCTGTTTTCCCCAAGCGGGGCGGGGTTTGTAACCCCGCCCCTAACGTTTCTTCGGTGCCTGAGCCAACTAAAACGTTTCGGGCGGGGCAACATGCCCCGCCCGGCTTTCCAGTTCAACTTTCCGGCCAGTCCCTGATCTTTCCGCATTAAATGGATAGCATCACTTTTCGGTTTTACTTTTCGCTCGATTTTGTTGCACTGAGAATAACTAATAAACTAAACTCGTCCGGCAACTAAAAGTTCTGCCGGGTAGCCACGACAAGATTTTTGCGCTGGTTCCCAAGCTCCGGCTTGGGAACCCAGTTAGCGAAGCTCCAGCTTCGCGAGTCGGGAAGCTGGAGCTTCCAAGACTGCATTCCCAAGCTGGAGCTTGGGAACGAGCGAAACGAGCGAAAAGTCACCGCCCGCAAAATATCTTGTTGAAAATAAAATTATCAATCCTTAACCGTGAACAGCGCCGCAGAGCGCCGAACCAACAATATAATTAGGAAAATAACCGATAAAGCCCTATCCTGTTCGGCTTTTTGACCATCACAAACTTCACCGCAGCAGTGAAGTTATCCACCATTGCACTTACAGGGGCGCAAGTTTTGAGTTTACACAGTTATCAATCGGTAGACCGTGAGCAATTAGCCAAGGACATCGGCGAAATTCACCAACAAGCCCTAGCCAATATCGGCATTGACGATTTTGACCATTTAACCAAAATGGAACGCTGGGGAAAAATTTGCTCGATCATCGGTTACGGCACGGCCTGGATCTTCCCCAATCCGGTTTCCGCGCTGTTGATCAGCCAAGGCAGTTTCACGCGCTGGACACAAGTAGGACATCCGGTTGTTCATAGAGCCTACAACAAAGTTGAAGGCGTTGATAAAAATTACACCAGCAAAAAATTCGCACAAGGTTGGCGGCGGTTTATGGATTGGCCGGACTGGTTTACTGTCGCGGGCTGGCATCATGAGCATAACGTCTTGCATCATTACAGTTTGGGTGAAAAAGCCGACCCCAATAATGCGCAACACAATATGGAATGGCTGAGACAATCCAGCCTGCCGATGTGGCTGCGCTATGTGATCGTGGCGTTGTTTTCCGGGATATGGAAACTGGTTTATTACACGCCCAGAACACACAAGGAATTGCACTTGAATTCCGCCAGGCAACAGGGCGAGCCGGAACCGGTTATGACCCGTACAGGCGCCTGGAGCCTGTTTACCCAACAAGGACGAGCGTTCTGGCTGCAAAGTATTTTGCCTTACATCGCCTATCGTTTTGTGTTGCTGCCTTTGCTGTTTTTGCCGCTGGGAAGTTTTGCCGCTCTCAGCGTGTTGATTAATTCAATTCTGGCGGAAATTTTCACCAACATGCACAGTTTTCTGGTGATGATCCCGAATCATGCCGGGGATGATGTGATGATGTTTGACGAAAAAGCCAAAGGCAAAGGCGAGTTTTACCTGCGCCAGATTTTGGGCTCGGTAAATTATCCGACCGGTTCTAATTTTAATGATTTCTTTTACGGCTGGTTGAATTATCAAATCGAGCATCATCTATGGCCGGACATGCCGTTGAGCCAATATCAAAAAGTGCAGCCTCAAGTGAGGGCGTTGTGCAAAAAACATAATATCCCCTATTTACAACAGTCTGTTTTTAAAAGGCTATTGAAAGCAGTGGACATTATGGTGGGAAAAACTTCGATGTTGAAGCCGGCCGTTGCATAAAAAAGACACGGTAATTTTTTAGAAGGCGGAGTCTTGCCGCCTATCACTTTGTTTAAATAGCTCCTCATGTCGGCATGGACTGCCGACATGGATGTAATCCGAGCCTTACTCATTTTACCTTAGGAAGCAAAATGCGAACCCGTTTCCCTCTAGCCCACGTTCTCGCTGTGATCGCAATTGCCTGTACGTTTCAGGCCTATGCCGGTGAACAGGATATACACCGAGTGCTTTCCAATGCGCTCGTTTGCAAAGGTAATCCGGCTGAAGCCGTATATCGGCTGGCTCAGCGAGGAAGCGACTTTGAATCGGGGTATGCCGCCCACGGTTTTGGCGACGGCACTTCATATAAGGCGGTGGTAATCTTGCGTAAACCGTTGCGCTTGGCCGGCGCAACGGCAGCAGCCGTCATATCCGAAACAGAAAACTCGCACGTCGATTTCGCGGCTTTCACTTATGCCTACTTCGAAGGCGACTATCGGGATGCGATTAAGACTCTCAAACTGCTGGCGACCAAACCGTTCACCGACACAAGCCTTGGCCGCTTCGTCTCCGAACAGCCATCGCCTTCTCGATGCCCGCCTACCGTCACTCTAACGCCTGTTGATGAAAAACATTTCTTGCTGGGTTGCGGATGGTGCAACGGCGGATAAATCGAGGCGATGGGATTTCTCCTATAAGCTCAATACATCTGCAATTTGCCAAAAAAATCGAATTCTTATTATCATACCAGCCTTGCTGTTAGTAAGAAGCGTCGGTTTATTTAACCGATTTGTAGCCGGCAGTGCCTGTTTTTCAGGTCTAATTAGGTCGTAACTATGAGTAATTCAATTGATAATAAATATAATAAATTCAGACTGAAACTGGAAAAATTACTGGAAGGATCAAACATAACTTTTAATGGCGATAACCCGTGGGATATTCGCGTCTATAACGCCGATTTGTATGAAAGAGTCCTCACTCAAGGCTCGGTGGGGATGGGCGAGGCCTATATGGACGGCTGGTGGGACTCAGGCCAACTCGACGAGCTATTTTGTAAAATCTGTCTGGCCCAAATTAAAAAGAAAGTCTCTCTCAATCCGCACGTCATCAAAAAAAGCCTGCTGGCTTATTTTTCCAATCAGCAAAGCAAGCATCTCACTTCCGACATCATCAAACACCATTACGATATTGGTAATGATTTATACAGCGCAATGCTCGATAAAAGCCTGGCTTACAGCTGCGGCTATTGGCGTAAAGCCAACACGCTGGATCAAGCGCAACAACACAAATTCGACTTGATATGCAGAAAACTGAATCTACAGCCGGGACAAAAAATACTGGATATGGGCTGCGGATGGGGCGGTTTTATGAAATATGCGGCCGAACATTACCGGGTTTCTTGCGTCGGCATCACGCTGTCGGAAGAACAATATGCGTTGAGTCAATCCTTGTGCGCCAATCTTCCGGTTGAAATACGCCTGACCGATTACCGCAATCTCAACGAAACCTTTGATCATATTGTATCGATTGGCATGTTTGAGCACGTCGGCTACAAAAACTACGCCCACTACATGAAGGTTGCGAGGAAATGCCTCAACGATGACGGCCTGTTTCTGTTACACACCATCGGCGGCAATAGATCGGTCATTACCGTCGATCCGTGGATGGAAAAATATATTTTTCCCGGCGGCATGCTGCCTTCGATCAAACAAATTGCCAAAGCCACTGAAGACAAGTTTATTGTCGAAGATTTGCATAATTTCGGCGCCGATTACGATAAAACCTTGATGTGTTGGTTTGACAACTTTGATGCCGGCTGGAGCGGGATCGCCGCCAACTACGACGAGCGTTTTTACCGGATGTGGAAATATTATTTGCTGTCTTGTGCGGGGGCGTTCCGATCGCGGGAAAATCAGCTTTGGCAGATTGTTTTATCCAAAAACGGCGTGCCCGGAGGGTATGTATCGGTCCGCTAATTTATTAATATATGCCATATCGGCGTGTTGTGCGTATCCTGATGGTACGCACAACACGGCCCTCGCCTACCGGTTTATATGCGGATCAAGATGAACGATATGCCCGTGATCATCAAAATAAACGGTAATCATTGCTGCATCCCGGCACTGTTGCAATTCACCGGTTTTCACTTGATAAAACGCGCATAGCTCCGCATCGTTGACAACTTTATGGGCCGACGGATGCATCACTCTGCTCCGTAAGGTGCGGTAGAGTACCCAGCATAACCAGAGCGCCGCCATGACCAGCAAGGTTACAACGTAAATCTCCATCAGTTCCAGCAGGCTTTTGTAACCGCCGAACCAGCGCATTTCATTGATCATGTTTTTATCGCCCAGCACCCAACTGCTTAGGGTGACCAACGGGACCAGCAAATAAATCCACATAATCCAACAGACGACCCAAACCAATAAAGCGCTTATTCGTTTTCGCAGGCTTTGCAGCTGCGGTGCGTTAATAATGTACTCTTTCATTTCTCGCGCAAGCCTCTGTCCACGGTGACCCATATCGCGCGTTGCCCGCGTTTCTTTTTTATCGCCCGGATCGAGCCGACGATGGTCGTGCCGACGTTTATCAGCCAATATACGATGGGGTACCAGACCATCCAGTAATAATAGCGCGCGACGCCGCCGGTCCGGTATTCGTAACGCGAATCGATGAACAGACTGACGGCAAACTGTATCAGGCAGGTCAGGCTCAGCAACATGCTGGTCCAGTTAGGGCTTAAATCGTGCAACGAGTCATTGGTCGATTCGGTAAACAAGTCCACGGGTGCGTAAAGCACATGCAACAGGATCAAAAACGCCCAAAAGATACTGATCAGGCATTCGCCGTATAACAGCCACATGCCGCGCGACGACCAGCGAAACAGCTCGCGAAAATAGCGCAGCAACACTTCAGTTCCGCCCTGCGCCCAGCGCATCCGCTGTTTCCATAAGCCTTGCAGGGTCTCCGGCATCAGCACCCAACACAAGGCGTTCGGCTCGAAATAGATCGACCAGCCGGCCAGCTGTAATTTCCAGCTGATGTCGATGTCTTCGGTGACCATGTCGTTGCTCCAGTAACCGACACTGTGCAACGCGGATTTGCGGAATGCAGCAATAACGCCGGAGACGGTGAATACTTGTCCGTAAGAGCGTTGCGCCCGTTTGATCATGCCGACGATGGCCGAGAATTCGCCGACCTGGATCCGGCCCAATAGCGTGGAGCGGTTGCGTATACGCGGATTGCCGGTGACCGCCCCCACATTGGGATTAGCCTGGAAATGCCGGACCATCCAGGCGATGGCTTCGGGAGCCAACAGCGCATCGCCGTCGATGCAAATCAGGATTTCATTGTTGGCCAGCAATGCGGCGGTACGCAAGCCCATCGCCTTGCCCTGATTGGTATGCAAATTGACCACACGCAGCCGACTATGTTGTTCGGCCAGCTCCTGCAATATTTCCAGGGTGTTGTCTTTGCTGCCGTCATTAACGGCGATAATTTCAAATGCCGGGTATTTCTGCCGCAGTAAAATTTCCACGGTTTCACGCACATTCTCCCCTTCGTTATAACAGGGTATCAATATTGAAACCGGCGGGTAATCGGTTAATTCCGGCAGGTGTTCGTCATTGCCTCGTTGGTGCCATTCATAGCGAAAATAAAAAATAATCGCGCCGAACATCCAGATGTAGGCCATAAACAAAGGATAGTAATAAATGAATCCTTCGATAACGCCATCTAACGGCCCCCATGCAGACACAAAGTCATGCCATAGGCTCTGTAACAGAGTGCTAAGGTTCTGCAATGAAGTCTTCATGATTTTCCAGGGTGTGCAGCATCGCCCACCCTATGCAGGTTGATTGAGACAAAATTCATGGTCAGGGCAAAATAGGAAGTGAGAAATGTTGTTGCAAATCCACCAAGCGTGGCTGATCCTCAAAAACATTATCGGGGTAATAACCGATGTGACTGACGCCGAGTTTTTTCAACAACTCCAGTTGTTCGATAAATACCGGCATCGGGATTTTCTGTTGGGTTTTCCAATCGACCGATTGCAGTTCAAACACGGTCTTTTTAAGGCCGTCAGGCTGCTTGGCCGCAGTTTTTACCAGTTGTGTAAGCCACTGCTTCGGATTTTCCGCCTCTTCCATAAACGGCATGGCTTCAATCGCAACGTAATCGTAATGCGCTAAAAAGGAGGTAAAAGACTGGGCGTACCATTCTTCGCTGTAGGGCTTTAACAAAGGCAGCGCATAAAAATTACGCGCAGTCTTTATGTCGGGCCGGTAAGTACGGACCCGGCTTGCCAGCTCATCGGTAAATTGATTAATCAACTCGGTTTTATGTTGCGCCCACGCCATGCGCATTGCGCTGGTCGAATGCAACTGCTCGAATTGATCGGGCAGGCCCCATGCCTCTTTCGCATAGGCCAAGGCCAGCGGAGATACATCTTCATAATCCGATAAAATGCCGTCGTCATGAAACAAGATGCCGTCAAAGCTGCAATATTTGGCCAAATCTTCGTAAATTTCCGCCACATACTGGCGCGCTTCGGGATTGAACGGCGACAGCCGGGTGTAGATATGGCTGGATTTTTGCGCCTTGCCGTCCCGCCATTCCTGAACATACCACGATTCCGGCAGGTTGCCCTGATAGGCCATAATCGGCATCCAGGCATAAACCTTGACTCTGGCTACGGTTTTTAACTGCCAGGCAACCCGGCTGAACAAATCCTGTTTTACCGGCAAATGGCGATTAGGGAAATATAACGCATCGGCGTTGCCATCGCCGTCGGGATCGGCATAGGCCTGTAAATAGACCGTATTGATATGCATGTCTTTGATGCGTTGAACCACGGCATCCAGATTATGCTCGGTTTGCTTGGGGTCTTTATCGTAAAGATAATCCATATCCAGATGCGCTACCCGCAAAGACCTGTTGGCGCGCAATCCTGTAACGATGTCTGCAAATTGCTTGACATCGGGATTATCCACCATGATCAAACGACGTAAGGTGCTTATATCCGCCAACGTATTTGAACCGTCGTCCAACCTCATCGTTATCGGCATTCCCGCTTCACGCGATGCCTGCACGGCAATTTGATTATATTCGCCATAAGGCCAGACCATCACCCTAGGCCTGACACCGACATGCTGAAAAATGAACTCAGCACTTTTCAACAGAGCTGTATGGATACGTTCGCGATACTGTTCATCGGTTTCGTAAACCAGCATCGGGTCGTCATACAGCCGGGTAACCGCCGCAGCCTGCGAATTGGCTTGAGGATTGGCGTTCACGCCTTTATGCAGGTCGTAACTGTGCGAGGCCACTTCCACCAAACCGGACTGCACCATTTCTCTTACCTGCTCCCAACTGAGTAATGGCTTGCCCGGATCGTCGGCAGTGACGTTGCCGTCCATCCAGGTTCCCACCAGAGCAACAGTAGCGGGGTAATGATATTTTTTTAATAGGGGAAAGACACGGGTATAAAAACTCTGGTAGCCGTCATCAAAAGTCAACAGAGCGGCTTTATCGGGTAATGAATCCTTGCCTGCGGCCGCATCAAGGACATTTTGTACGCTGACTATCTTGTAGCCTTTGTTTTTCAACCATCCTAGATGCTCTTCAAGATGCTCGACACCAACATCCATTTTATCAACAGAACGTCTAGCATCTTCGGCAGTAAGTATGTCGTGATAATTAAGAACAAAAAAATGATGTTCTTTGGCTGATACGGTGCCGAAAAATCCAATAAGAAAAACCAACAAGCACGCTTTTTTGACGTAATTGGCGACTGTAACAGAAGTAAAAATGGTCATGACATCCAGATTGCAAAAAGAAAAACTCACCGACGGCCGACAATATTAACCGAAAAATCTGCAAACCGGATTGAATAATAGATAGAGCATGATCATACAGCCGGCTTCAGACTGCAAAATTCGCTCAACCGTAGTATTTTACACTCTCAATGAACGGCGCCCCTCCCCCGTCGATATGGCTGAATTAGAAATCGAGATCCTCGTCATAAAAATCACCGAGTTGTTCCTGCAAGCGTTTTTTCTCCCAATACAGTTCAATTTTTCTGCGTGCAGCCATCTTTTTTGCAGCCCGCTCGCTTTCATTAGGAAGCGTTACATACTCATTACTCAAACCCAAATCGAAGCCTTCAATATCAAGATCAACCTCATCTTTATTTTTGTCGGCACCCATTTCAGGACCGGATTTATCGGATACGGATTTAGATACTTTCATAGTCATAATTAATCTAGTCTTTAAAAAGTGACTTTTTAATTACTTATGGCAAGCTTGTAAAGCGAAATTTTAATCCAACTGTAATAAAACCTTGGGTCAGGTATCGCTTCTCAATTGCCGGACGGAGCTATACATAATCAACACTTTCATTTGTTATTGATTTATAGCGTATTCCTTAACTCATCAAGCATATTTTTTCACCTCACGGCTTTTTTAAGGATTACAATACTCGCCAAGCTCGATAACCCATCTAAAAACATCGCGTAATTTATGAAAGTAAGCGTACAAATTTTAATCGGCATGACACTTATTGTACTGACGGCATGCTCGACTCAAGAGATCAAACAAGACGCACAACCCATTCCGGCTGTTGATAAAGCGCCGGCAATGACGCCCGGTTCATCGCCAATGTCCGGTCAAAATCCGCCATTGACACTGGCTAAAGATGACAAAACATTAAACCTGATGAGAATCATGGATGGCGGTGCATGCAAAAATGATTATCAAGGCGCTAAAGGGATATTTCTGATCTATGCCGACCCGGCCGATGTAGAACGGATTAGACATGAACAAGGAACGAAAATCTTCGGTGATTTCGAAAACAAAATTCAACTGTTTGCAACAGAAGCGCTGCAAAAAGCTATTAATGAGACCAATCTCGGTGAAGACCCCTTTTCCCTGGGCGCGGATGAAGCGCAAGAAAAGCTGGCCAAGCAATTGTTTAACAATTTCCGCAGCAGCGTAGCGGACGCCGTTAAGCTATTTAAGCAAGAAACAACCCTGACGCTCGATATTGTTCCATTTGCCCCGTCATTTATTTTTTATCAACAAGGCTGCGAAGCCACGCATCTTGAGCCAGAGATTTAGGCTTACAAGATTATCTGACTTTATAATCAAGTTAAGAGGTGAACCATTATGGGCTGGAGAGAACGTACACATGAAGATACTTATTCCGATGCTGATATCGAACAACGCTTAAAGGAAGAATTACCGCACTGGTATCTGGAAAACGGCTGGATTCGGCGTAAATACAAAACCAGCGGCTGGAAAGCGACACTGATGGTTGTCAATACGGTGGGACACTTGGCCGAGGCTGCATTTCATCATCCCGACCTTACTGTTTCTTACGCCTTTGTGATCGTTAAATTGATGAATCATGCCGCCAAAGGCATTACCAACAAAGATTTTGAATTGGCCCGTAAAATCGAAGAAGTGGTCATGTGGCAACCCGGCAACGAAGGCGGCGCACTGGAAGGCACACCCGACGACCCGCGGTTTAAATACCTCAAATATGATTAGATGCCCGGATAACGTTGACAAGCATTCTGTCTATGAAAGCCGAAATTGAAAACCGGGCGAAAGGCACAAGGCGAAAAAACCTCGTCAATATAGCCCTTTAGCCTTTAGCCTTTAGCCTTTAGCCTTAGCCTTTAGCCTTTAGCCTTTAGCCTTTAGCCTTTAGCCTTTAGCCTTTAGCCTTTAGCCTTTAGCCTTTAGCCTTTAGCCTTTAGCCTTTA
>NZ_JAZGVT010000015.1:0-7447 GCF_036440755.1 Methylobacter sp. Wu8
TATATTAAATTGCTGTATAAAAATGCTACAATTTAACCCAAAGACAGGTTTTATCGCAGCTGAGTAGCGGTATCTATAGCTTGTACACAGAGTTATCCACAGAAATTGTGGAAAAGAACCTAAGTCCGGTTTATTTAAGCTGATTTTAGATTTAATCTGCTTTTGCCAGTTTACTGTGATGCACTGAATAAGAAAAATACACAATCAGCCCAATAACCAACCAGATGACAAAGCGCAGCCAAGTAAGGGCAGGCAAAAACGCCATCAACGCGGTGCATGACAGCATGCCCAAGGCTGGAAATAACGGGCTGAATGGCGAGCGGAACGGGCGCTTCATGTCAGGTTTGGTGATGCGTAGTACCAATACCCCTAAACATACCAATACGAATGCGGCCAAGGTGCCGATGTTGACCAGTTCGGCCAGATCGCCTAGCGGTATGAAGCCGGCGGCTATCGCCATAATAATGCCGCACAATACTATGACGCGTACCGGCGTCTGGGTTTTGGTGTTCACTTCGCCAAAGAACGGCGATAGCAAACCGTCGCGGGACATTGCGAAGATAATACGGGTCAGCGCGTAATACAATACCAGCATGACAGTGGTAAGTCCCGCAATAACGCCAGTCGAGATCAGTGCCGATGCCCAGTTGTAACCTAGCAAATTCAGGACATGGGCAACAGGAGAGGATACGTTTAATTCGGTGTAGTTGACGACGCCGGTCAGCAGTCCCGATACCAAGATGTAGATGGCGGTGCAAAAGCTCAGCGAGCTGACGATGCCGAAAGGCAGGTCGCGTTGCGGATTGTTAGCTTCATCGCCTGCGGTGGATACCGCATCGAAGCCGACATAGGCAAAAAAGACCAATGATGCCCCAGCCAAAACGCCGGTGGTTTTGCCGTCAGGCAAGGTTTGGAACCAGCCAAACGGCATGAATGGATGCCAGTTTTCGGGGTGGACATTGAATACCGCAACAGCGATAAAGACGGTGATGGTGAGTAGTTTTACAAACACCATCGCGTTGTTGACTTTGGCGCTGTGTTTTACACCCATGATCAGCAGTATCATTAATATCAAAATGATGGCGGATGCAGGCAAGTTAACCAGGCCGCCGAGTTTAGGCGCTTTGGTCAGCATATCTGGCAGCGGGATGCCGATGGCGGTCAACGCGTTGTCAAAATAGCCTGACCAACCGTTGGCGACGGTCGCCACGGCGAGGCTGTATTCCAGCAGTAAATCCCAGCCGATAATAAAGGCGAATATTTCACCGAAAGCAACATAGCTGTAGCCGTAGGCGCTGCCGCAGCCGCCGACCGAAGCGGACAATTCGGCATAAGACAAGGCTGCAAAAGCACAGGCGAGCCCGGCAATCACAAACGATAGTATGACAGCCGGCCCGGATTGGGTGGCGGCCGCGATTCCGGTCAGTACAAAAATACCGGTACCTATAATGGCGCCTATACCGAGAAAAGCCAGATCCCATTTAGACAGACAACGTTTTAGGCCGCTTTCTGTGTCATCGTCTGAAGTAAGGCGCTTGCTGCGAAAAATTTTCATGGACATGGGGAGGTCTCTCGTTATTAGTTAATATGTTGTATTGTTTGGATTATAGGGGTAATAGCGATAATCCTCAAAGTCTGGCGCATAGATTGGAGAATTTAATCCATAAAGCAAGTTCTAGTTTTAAGCTTATGAAAAGATAAGTTTTTGCCGACATACATTGGCAATTTTATGAGACATAATGAAATCGTGTAGCTAGCAGTTCAAACCAGCCGGTTTTTTCTAGGGGGCTGTCGGATTTAGAAATCGCAAAAACATATTTATTTTTAACTGTTTTTATTAGCAGGATGTTTTTCTATTATTTCAATAAATTACTATTTCTAATGAACTATAATCCGACAGCCTCCTAGGGCAGTTGCTTGGGCGGCAGATTGATGCCTCCGCGTTAAATACGGCGGTTGCAGCACCCCGTCCGGTAAATGCCGACTTGCAAACACTGCTTAACCAGGCATTATCAATCAATCCGACGATCCAAAGAGCACAGGCGCAGGCCAGTGTGCAGGAAGCTGTCATTGCCGAGCGCCGGTCCGATCTTTCACCGGAGGTTTATGTGCGCGCGGAACGGCAATACGGCAACCCGTCCTATAGAGACGCATCGCCGGAAAACCGCCTTTTTATTGGAGTCAGCAGCCATTTTGGCGCCGGTCTTTCCAGTCTATCCAATATTGAAGGGGCGAAGTTGCAACACCGGGCCGCCTTGGAAGAAGTCGAGGCGCAAAATCGCACGGTCAACGAGCAGGTCATTGCCGATCATGCGTTGGCTGTTTCGTCGGAACATCGCCTGGCTGCACTTAAAGTCTCGCTCAAAGCGGCTGAAAATGTTTCCGAATCCTACGACCGCCAATTTCTCGCCGGCCGCAGAACCTGGCAGGATACGATGAATGCGGTACGGGAACTGGTTCAGATCGAAGTGCAGATAGCAGACACTCAGGCCATCCAAATACTTAGTTCCTGGCGTCTTTCGATTTACACTCAGGGCCTTGCGGCCGTTTCGAAGGGGGCATAGTTGAGTGACGAAGTAGAGGCTGCAACGAATTTGCTACCTTGTCTGGCACGGCTCGCACACTTGCAGCATGAAACCGTAGACCGTCTTGCGTTGCAGGAAGCGGCCGAAGCTGCTGTATCCTCTCAGACGAATAAGCCGCAGAACCGCCTTAAAATCGTCGCCGAACATCTTCAAGTGAGCGCCCCGCGCTGGCTCAATGCGCCGGATGCGGCTATTGTGCCTACGCTGATCTACATACAAAATGGTGAACGGGAGGGCGAGTGGGGCGTGCTCCGCGGCAATAACGCCCAGAGCCAATGGATTAGCGAGTGGTGGGATGCGCAAACCGGCCGATGGTATGAACAAGCCGACGACATGCTGACCGGTCATATCTTTGCTTCGCTCAAATTGAGCAAGCCTTATAGCGCCGGCGCCAGTCCGGTTTACCAACTTATCCGCCAGGAGATTTTTGCCCACAGACAACTCATCTGGGAAGCTATTATCGGCGGCATTGTGATCAACATCGTTGCAATGACAACTTCCTTCTACAGCATGCAGATATACGACCGCGTGGTGCCGACCGGTGCATCGCAGACCCTGCTGGTCCTGACTTTGGGCGTACTCGCGGCGATCCTGTTCGAACTGGTTGCCAAACGGGTTCGCACGAATATCTATGATCGCCTGATCGACATGGTAGATCAGCGCTTGGCACGCACTATCTACATGCGTTTCCTGTCGATCAGGCTGGATCAGCTGCCGCAGAGTGTGGGCGGCTTGGCCGGACAGATGCGCGGATACGAGACCGTGCGCGGCTTTTTTACCTCAATGACCACAAACTTCCTGATTGATGCGCCCTTTGCCCTGATCTTCATGCTGCTCATTGCGCTGATCGCAGGCTGGTTGGCGATGATTCCGCTTATATTCTTCATCTTCTCGTGCGCCATCGGCGGCTATTATCAGAAGCGGGTCGAGGCCTTTGCTAACAAAGCCATGGCGGCGAGCAACTTCAAGACCGGGTTGCTGGTCGAAACCGTCGAAGGCGCCGAAACCATCAAGTCCGGCCAAGGCGGTTGGCGCATGCTCTCGCGCTGGATGAAAACCACCAATGACGCGCGCGAACAAGAACTGCAAATGCGTAATATCAGTGAACATTCGCAGCATTTGACTGCCGCCTTTCAGCAGTTTTCCTATATCCTGCTGGTCGCTTTCGGCGCATTGCAGGTCAGCAAGGGCGATCTCAGCATGGGCGGGCTGATAGCCTGTTCCATTTTGTCGGGCCGCGTACTCGCCCCGGTTGCGATGATACCGAGCCAATTGATGCAATGGGCGCACAGCAAAGCAGCGCTGCAAGGACTGGATCGCCTCTGGGCCCTTCAGGACGACCATCATGGCCATGAACAACCGGTCGTGCTCGAGAACATTCGTGGACACTACAGACTTGAATCGGTCATCGCCAACTATAACGGCAACATGGCATTGACTGTGCCGGGGCTTTCCATCCACCCCGGCGAGAAAGTAGGCGTATTGGGTCCGGTCGGAGCCGGCAAAACCACCTTGCTGCGCCTCTTGTCCGGGATGTATAAACCCCAGGCAGGACGCATCCTGCTTGACGATGTCGATCTGGGCCATATCGCCAAACCGGTCTTGGCCGAGTACCTGGGATATGTACAGCAGGATGGCCGATTGTTCGCCGGTACATTGCGCGACAACCTCATTCTCGGCCAGCTCGATCCAGGGGATCAGGTCATCTTGGAGGCTGCCCGGCAGACCGGCTTATTGCAGGCCGTTATTAGCCAGCATCCGAAAGGCTTGGAGCAAGAGATTTTCGAGGGCGGCAGCGGCCTGCGGGCGGACAACGGCAACTGGTCAACCTCACCCGGGTCTTCCTGCGCAAGCCAAGCATCTGGCTGCTGGATGAGCCGGCCGCTTCAATGGATCGCAGCCTGGAACTGCAAGTCACCCAGTTGTTCAGGCAATCGCTCAAACCCCGAGATAGCCTGATCCTGGTAACCCACAAAGCGGAAATGCTGGAACTGGTCGACCGCCTCATCGTCGTTGCCAACCACCAGATCGTTATGGACGGCCCCAAAGCGCAAATCTTGCAGCAACTGCAAACCCCTTCGCCGGCATCGGCACTGAGCCAAAGCGCATGAACACCGGAACCCGGCACATCCGGCCAAGCCCTATATCGATGACAATGTTGTTGCTCATCGGACTGATCGTATTCTTACTCTGGGCCGCATTGTTCGAGATCGATCAGACCGTGCGCGCGCAAGGGCAAGTCATCCCCAGCGCGCGAACCCAGATTATACAGGCGGCTGATGGTGGCGTTTTGTCCCATATTCTGATTCATGAAGGTCAACGTGTTGTGGCCGGTGAACGCCTCGCCGTCCTTGAAAGCGACCGTTCCAATGCCGGCTACGAAGAAAGCCGTGCCAAAGTCGCGGCGATTGCCGCAGCATTGGAGCGGGCTCAAGCAGAGGCGGCCGGCCGTGCGCCAAAATTTAAAGAAAAACTCAAAGGCTTTCCTGAGTTCGTCGCGGTTCAGCAAGCTTTATATAAGCAACGCAAGCAAAGCTTGCAGGAAGAATTGGCGACACTGAGAGACAGTCTCGATATGGCGCAGGAAGAACTGCGCATGAACGAATCCCTGCTCAAGACCGGCGACACCAGCCGTTTGGAAGTCATGCGTTCCAAAAGACAAGTCGTCGAATTGCAAGGCAGGATTAACGCGGTGAATAACAAATACCTGCAAGAGGCCCGGCTGGAAATCGCCAAGCTGGAGGAAGAGCTGGCCTCAAGCCGCTACAAGCTTGAAGAACGGCAAAGCGTGCTCGGCCATACCGAACTGACATCGCCCGTAGCCGGAGTCGTCAAATATCTGAAGATCAACACCATAGGCGGCGTGCTGCGCGCTGGGGATGAACTGATGCAGATATCGCCCACGGAAGGCGGCATGGTCATCGAAATTAAAGTCAATCCCGTCGACATCGGCCAACTTAGCCCCAACTTACCGGCGACCATCAAGCTCGATGCGTTCGATTACTCAACCTACGGAACCCTGCAAGGCGTACTCAGCTATGTTAGTGCCGACACACTCACCGAACAGGAGGGCAGCAGCCAAACCATCACCTATTATCGCGGCCAAGTGCAAGTCGATACCGACAAGAGCAAAGCCAACCCCAAACTGGCCAATGTGCCGCTTAAACCCGGGATGACTGCCACGGTGGATATCCGCACCGACAGCCGCTCCGTATTGCAGTACCTCGCTAAGCCGGTGTTTAAGGCTTTTGGCGGGGCGATGAATGAACGTTGAAAACAAAAAAACCAAAGCGCCAATATCTTAAATATTAACTTGAGAGAATCATCATGCCCGGACAAGCCCCCACCATCAGCAGTATCGCCATCACTTCCGCCACCGGCATCCAAAACAATACGCTCAATGCCGAGGACACGGTCAACATCACCGTAACGATGAGCGAAGCCACTACCGTTACCGGCAGTCCCCGACTGGCGCTCAACATCGGCGGTAATCTGGTTCAGGCCAGCTATGTGTCCGGTTCCGGCGGCACCGAGCTGGTGTTCAGCTACACCGTCCAAGCCGGACAAACCGACGCCAACGGCGTCAGCGTCGTCGCCGACAGCCTCAGCTTCAACGGCGGCAGTCTGAGCGACGCCATCGTCAATCAAGGCGGCAGCACACCCGGCAGCGCTTCACGCATCGAATCCATCGAACGCATCGACCTAACCGGAAGCGGCGACAACACACTGACGCTGGGTTTGAAGGATGTGCTGGATATGGCAGGATTCAATAACTTTAACAATGCCAATGGCTGGGCTGATGGCACGTATGATCTTGCCGCAGGAGGAGCCAACTTTATTAATCCTGAGCAGCGCCATCAAATGGTGATAGACGGCAATGCGGGGGATGCGGTCAATTCCAGCGGATGGGGGGCTTCGGTGGGTACGGTGACCAATAACGGCCACACCTACGATGTCTACAATCAGGGTAGTTATGCGCAGCTGTTGATTGATGCCAGTATTACCCAAACTGTGATATGAATCTGCAGGACTAGCCTGTCCGGCATTCCGGGAGCGAGTGTAAATTCGCTCCCGGCGGATTTGCCCTGTCGGGAGAAAGGGCTGTTCATCAGTCAATAAATTCCTTCCCAGGACCATTGTTCTACGGGCTGGAAGAGATGATACAGTAATTAATACAGCTTTTCGACCCTGCTCCTTACAACGGCGGCAGCGCAACTTTGCAGGCTTTTTGGTGACCTTGGCGGGCGGCAATTTTGTCGGGCGCATGGGTGCGAGTTTTATGAGTGCGCTGGGTCAGCCGGATTGGGTGGCTGTCGATGAGCTTGGCTATGTGGAGGCGGCTGTTCGTTTGGCTCGGGACTGCGCTGCTTTGCGTAGCGGTCGGCGTTGTTACGGGAGCAGGTGGCTGTTTCGCAGCTGTGCGATATTAATGCCTATGTGGCGCATATGGAAACCCTGTTTTGTCAGATGTGGGCGGCATACTGCGAGAGTGACAGGTCGCGCGTAATTCTGATTGATAAAGTTGAAACCATGATCGGAAATCGGCCGGCATAGT
Organism: Methylobacter sp. Wu8; assembly: GCF_036440755.1. Lineage (NCBI taxonomy): Bacteria > Pseudomonadati > Pseudomonadota > Gammaproteobacteria > Methylococcales > Methylococcaceae > Methylobacter > Methylobacter sp. Wu8. Next base: position 7,141 of record NZ_JAZGVT010000015.1, read on the forward strand.
CAATCAACGTTGTTTTATGTCAAAGTAAATATTAATCTTTCTCCGCATTTTAAATCCCATCCAGTAAATCAGGGCAATCGCGCTTAAATTATTCCGATGATACGAAGTAAATAGTCAGCCCTGAAAAAAGCCCCCCAACCATGCCTACCTCCGATCTCAGCCGGTAACAAGTTGTTAAGCGGAACCCAGGGTACCTGTCAGCCGAAACAGGGATGGTTTAATCGTTTTAACGATCAAAATCAGCGCAAAAAATAGCCTCATCCAGAGGCTGAAATTCCAGGCCAAGGCTGCCAGCAATAAATTGATG
>NZ_JAZGVT010000001.1:0-4787 GCF_036440755.1 Methylobacter sp. Wu8
ATTTTTCATTTTTTAACCATGAAGGACATGAAGCGGCATGAAAGGTTTAAGTCTTCATGCTCTTCATGGTAGTTGCCTAAATTAATTTATGCACGATCCTAAGTTACAAAGTACTGGGGGGCAAGCTGCGCTTTAAACGCTTATTGGCCGTTATTCTAATCATGGTTTTACTTAAAAATATTAGCGTCGATGGATCACCACCTAGACCCGCATTCGAATAGTTTTCGTTCACTGGGATTGTTTGTAATGGCGCTGGCCAATTACGGCCTGATATACATAGCCAATATTTTTCTGGCGCGATGGCTCAGCGTCGGTGACTTTGACGATTACAGTGTGGCCGTGTCAATCGTAACAATGCTGTCAACGCTGGCGACCCTGGGCCTTGAAAAATATGCGTTGCGGGCTATAGCGTTGCTGCGTGATCGCGAGGACTGGCAAAGGTTTCGCGGTTTCTGGTTGTTTGCCTTGCGCAGCATCAGCGCTTTCAGTCTGTTGCTGATGGCAATACTGAGTATAAGCCTTGAAGCTTTTTTAGCATTACGGCAAGCCGACGTGCATATCGCTATTGTCGTGTTCGCCGGTTTTTTGCCGGTCATCGCGGTGACGCTGTTTTTGGTTGATGTTATTGCCGCGCATGGCGCTCAGCTGCTCAGTGTCACGATTTACAGGCTGTTTCTGCCGGCGGTTTATCTTGTGCTGCTTGCCGGCTTGTCATTGAGCCCTGTTAAAGTATCCGCCCTGTCCGCAGTGCTTTGTTTCGGCGGCGCATGGACGATTGCCTTGGTCATTATGTGGTGCATGGCTAAAAGGCTGATGCCGGCAGGCATTAAAAATACGATGCCGGTCATGCAGGGTAAAAAATGGCTTAGAGGCTCTTTGCCCCTGGTTTTGAATAGCCTGTTGTTAACCGTCATGACCAGCGGCGGCGTTATTATTCTGGAAATACTGTTCCCTTCGGGTATAGAAGTGGGCGTTTATGCCGTTGCCGCCCAGACAGGCGGTATTATTTCGCTGATAGGGACCTCGACCAATCGTTATTATCTGCCCATGATGGCTGTGATGATAGGCCGCGGCGATAAACAGGCGATACGAAAGATTATGGAACAAAGGGGGTTAGCGGTCGGCGGCATGGTTCTGGCCTTGCTGGTCACTCTGATTTTCGCGGGCCGCCCCATACTGGGATTATTCGGCGAGCATTTCAGCGGCAGCTATCATACTATGCTGATTATTGCCTCAGGCGCCTGCTTCAGCGCCCTGTTTGCCGATGTGCCTTATTACCTGCAATTTATGGGCTCGCACCGCATCGTGTTAAGCTTGACTATGGTTTCTACGGCAATGATGGTGTCGCTGAGCTTTGTGCTTGGCGCGAGTTTTGGTTCTGTCGGCGTGGCAACGGCTTATATGGTATCAGTCATGTTGCTGTTTATTAGTTTACGCATCGTGGTAGGGTTGCATTTCCGCAGATTAGGCGGATAAATTCTTTGCCGGGTTTCAGTAGTGCAGTGTGGACGGTTTGGATATTTTCAGTCATGTCCTCATTGTTTTTAATCGGGCGCGCAAATGTTCCAGCTCTTCCATCAAGTCCAGCGCCAGCGCGATACCGGCCAGGTTAACGCCCAGGTCGCGTTGCAGCCTTAGCGCGGAACGTACCCGCGCCAAACTTGCACCGGAAAAACGCCATAAATGCGTTTCATCCCCTTGCGGTTCGATAATGCTTTCCTCTATCAAACTGATAACCCAGTCGGGCTGGACGCCGCAAGCATCGCACAGCTGTTCTAACGTCAGGTTGTCATCTTCAATGACAGTTCCGGTCTGTACCGGTAATAAGTCGTCAGAATTCATGGGTCTCATACCCCCAAGGATAGGCGCGGGTTAAAATCAAATTCTTGCTGCATTTTTTGGTAGGCTGCTTTGGCTTGTTCGGTATTCGCCGGCGGCAGGACAATTTTTAGCATCACGTAGAAATCGCCCGGCGGTTTGGCCGGCAACCCAAGACCTTTTAAACGCAGATGAGAGTCTTGTTGGGAGTGGGGCGGTATTTTCAGCTCAACGCTTCCGTTCGGTGTCGGCACTTTGATGCGGGCGCCTAACTTCGCTTCCCAGGGCGTAACGGGCAGATTCAGATAAATATCGGTTTCGGATACCCGGTACATGGGATGGGCGTTAAAAGCGACTTCTAGCAGAAGATTGCCGGTTTTACCGTCATCAGGGCTGCGTTCGCCTTGGCCGGTCAGCCGGATGTGCTGGCCGGCCTTGATGCCTTTGGGGATTTTGATGTTCAGGGCTCTGTGTCTGACCTGCACAAAACCTTGTGCATCGGTTTCGGGCATGCTCAGGGAAAAATTGCGCGTCGCGCCTTGGATGCTGTCTTCCAGATCGATATAAATTTTCGCCCGGCTGTCCAGGCCCCGTGCATGGATGCCGCGCTGTCTCCGGTCGGCTGAACGGAGTCCCGAGCGCCCGAATAATTGTTCAAAAAAATGACTGAACGCGCCGGTCTCGCTATCGGAAGAATTGCTGCTGCTAAACTCGAAGCCTTCGTCCCAGTTTGGCGGCGGACTGAAATCCTCCCCGGCCTTCCAGTGGGAGCCCAGCCTATTGTAAGCGGCCCTTTTTTGCGGATCCTTGAGCACTTCGTAAGCTTCGCCCAGCTCCTTGAATTTTGCCTCGGCATCCGGTTCTTTGCTGACATCGGGATGGTGCTTGCGCGCCAGTTTGCGATAGGCGCGCTTGATTTCGACTTGCGCGGCGTTTCTTGGCAGCCACATGATCTTGTAGTAGTCTTTATATTGCATGCCGGCCCGTCCGATGACAATTGGAAAAACCCAGATAGACTCGATATTTGTACGCTACTGCAAAGTCATTGTCATCTTTTAGAATATGGAAATGAAATCGGCTAATGACGGCCGTTTGCTCGTAAACCCGGTATTATTAGTCGTGACCCATTATTTTTAGCCGGGTGCGCAGCTGTTCGAGCTCTTCGATCAAGTCCAGCGCCAGTGCGATGCCGGCCAGATTAACCCCGAGATCGCGCTGTAGCCGTAGCGCAGAACGCACCCTTACCAGGCTTGCGCCTGAAAAACGCCATAAGTGTATTTCATCCCCTTCCTGCGGTTCGATGATGCTTTCTTCAACCAAGCTGATAACCCAGTCTGCATGGACGCCGCAAGCGTGGCAAAGCTGCCCTAACGTCAGTTTGTCGTCTTCAATAACGGTTCCGGTATGAACCGGTAATAAATGATGCGAATTCATTGGCGTTATACCCCCAGGGATACGCGTGGGTTAAAATCAAACTCGTGCTGCATTCTTTGGTAGGCCGCTTTGGCCTCTTCGCTGTGTGCGGGCGGCAGGGCGATTTGCAGCACCACGTAGAAATCGCCGGGCGTTTTAGCGGGCAGTCCGTGGCCTTTTAGGCGCAGTTTGGTGCCTTGCTCCGAGTGGGGCGGTATTTTCAGGTCGACGGTTCCTACCGGTGTCGGGATCTTGATTTTAGCGCCTAGTCTCGCCTCCCAGGGCGTAACGGGCAGGTCCAGATAAATATCGGTCCCGGAAACGCGGTACAGCGGGTGATTGTTAAAGGCTATTTCGAGCAGCAGGTCGCCGGATTTGCCGTCGCCAAGGCCGGGGTCGCCCTGGCCGGCCAGCCGGATGTGCTGTCCGGGCTTAACGCCTTTGGGGATTTTGATGTTCAGGTTTCTATGTTTGATCTGCACACGGCCTTGCGCATCCATTTCCGGCGTACTCAGGGAAATATTGCGTGTTGCGCCCTGGATGCTGTCTTCCAGGTCGATATAAATCTTCGCATGACTGTCTTGGCCGCGCACGCGGAAACCGTGCGGTACCTGGTCGGCTGGACGGAAGCCGTCGCGACCGAACAATTGTGCAAAAAAAGCGCTAAAAGCGTTGGCGTCGCCACCGGTAAAACCGCCGCCTCTAAACTCGAAGCCTTCATCCCATTTTGGCGGTGGGCTGAAATCTTCGCCGGCTTTCCAGTTGGAGCCCAGTTTATCGTAAGCGGCTCTTTTTTGCGGGTCCTTGAGCACTTCGTAAGCTTCGCCCAGCTCCTTGAATTTGGCCTCGGCGTCCGGTTCCTTGCTGACATCGGGATGGTACTTGCGCGCCAGCTTGCGATAGGCGCGCTTGATTTCAGCCTGATTGGCGCTTCTGGATAGCCCCATGATCTGGTAGTAATCTTTATACTGCATGTTGAGTTGCCTGTCGGATCACAGTTGAAGTTGCCTGGAGAATCCAGGCGGATTTGATGTTTGTACACTACCGGAAATCAATTGTCATCCTTGGGAATATGAAAACTGAATCAGTTAACGACATTCAGACTAAGCGGCAGACTATTTAGGGCCTGCCGCCAATCTTTCAATTTAAAAACCCTCAAACCATTTCGGCTTAAATAAAATGATATAGAGTAAGAAAAGCTCGGAAATGGGTAAAAACACGACAATATAATGAATAGCCAAAATGGCTATACACAATAACAGGCGTCTTAAAAACATAGCAAAGGTGATTTTGGGCATTATATGTTCCTATTGAATTACCTTGCGAATTTTAAGACGCGCTATATCTATCGCTGAAACTCCTCTCACCGGGTGGATGTGGCCTGCTTTGCATTGATTCAGTGCAGCCACTTAGGATCGTGCATAAATTAATTTAGGCAATTACCATGAAGAGCATGAAGGACATGAAGACTTAAACCTTTCATGCCGCTTCATGTCCTTCATGGTTAAAAAATGAAAAATCAAACTTGCTCAAGTTATTTCATGCACGTTCCTAAG
>NZ_JAZGVT010000017.1:0-18920 GCF_036440755.1 Methylobacter sp. Wu8
GCTCAACCATCGCCCTCGAAAAACACTCAATTTTAAAACACCTCATGAGGTCTTTTTTCCTGAACAAGAGAGGGATGCCGCATGATTACTAGGATTGCACTTCGGAGTTGAATCCGCCATTCTATACTGCCCGACAATGCGTAATTCCGAGTATTCTACGGAGCGGGCGGTTACGCTTCTTTTGTTCATCACAGGGGATGTCTAATGCAAAATCAGCAAACGCTTACCATCGATGGAAACCAGGCTGCCGCTACGGTAGCCCATAAACTCAACGAAGTCATCGCGATTTATCCGATAACGCCGTCGTCCAATATGGGCGAATGGGCCGACGAATGGTCATCGCGCGGGCAGGTCAATTTATGGGGCACGGTGCCGCAGGTTACCGAAATGCAAAGCGAGGCCGGCGCCGCCGGAGCCATCCACGGCGCGTTGCAGGCCGGGTCGATGGCGACGACGTTTACCGCTTCCCAAGGCCTGCTGCTGATGCTGCCCAATATGTACAAAATTGCCGGTGAACTGACGCCGACGGTGTTCCATATCGCCGCTCGCTCGCTGGCTTGCCAGGGCCTGTCTATTTTCGGCGACCATAGCGACGTAATGTCGGCGCGGATGACCGGTTTCGGCATGCTGTGCTCCAATTCGCCGCAGGAAGTCATGGACTTTGCGCTGATCGCCCATGCCGCCGCGCTGGAAGGCCGTATCCCGCTGATGCATTTTTTCGACGGCTTCAGGACCTCGCATGAAGTGGCCAAGATTACTCTGTTGGACGACGGCGTCATGCGGGCCATGATTAACGACGAGTGGGTAAGTGCGCACCGAAGCCGGGCTTTGACGCCGGATAGCCCTGTGCTGCGCGGCACGGCCCAGAATCCCGATGTGTATTTTCAGGCCAGGGAATCGGTCAACGCCTATTACCAGGCGATGCCCGGCATCGTGCAGGGTGCGATGGATAGATTCGCCAAATTGACCGGCCGCAGTTACCGCCTGTTTGAATACGTGGGTTCGCCGGAGGCCGAGCGCGTCATCGTGATGATGGGATCGGGCGCGGAGGCGGTCGCGGAAACGCTCGATTATCTTAACCGCCAGGGCGAATCGGTCGGCTTGCTGAAAGTGCGCTTGTACCGGCCCTTCGATGCGGTCAGCTTGCTGGCGGCATTGCCTTCGAGTTGCCGCAAAATCGCGGTGTTGGACCGCACCAAAGAGCCGGGCGCGGACGGCGAGCCTTTATATAAAGACGTGCTCGGCGCGCTGGCTCAGGATTTTACCGGCGGTTCGGCTAAATTTTCGTCAATGCCGAAAGTGGTCGGCGGCCGTTACGGTCTGTCGTCCAAGGAATTCACGCCCGGCATGATCAAGGCGATTTATGACGAATTGAAACAGGATCAACCGAAAAATAATTTCACCATCGGCATTCACGACGATGTCACCCACACCAGCCTGGATTGGGATGCGGCTTACCGCACCGACGCCCACGCCGACACCTTCCAGGCCATGTTTTACGGCCTGGGTAGCGACGGCACGGTCAGCGCCAATAAAAACACGATCAAGATTATCGGCGAAGCGACCGATTTACACGCCCAGGGCTATTTCGTTTACGACTCGAAAAAATCCGGCGCGATTACCGTCTCGCATTTGCGCTTCGGTCCCAAGCCGATACGCTCGACTTACCTGATCGGCGAAAACGACGCCGGTTTTATCGGCTGTCATCAGACGATCTTTCTGGAGCGTTACGACATGCTTGCCAATGCGGCGGACAACGCGGTATTTTTGCTGAACTCGCCGGAACCGGCCGAGCGGGTTTGGGCGTCGCTCCCCGCCAAAATGCAGCAGCAAATGATAGCCAAAAATATCCGCTTTTATGTGATCGACGGCTATGCGGTCGCCGAAAAAAGCGGCATGGGCAAGCGCATCAACACCATCATGCAGACCTGCTTTTTCGCCATATCCGGCGTGTTGCCGCAGGAACAGGCAATAGCCGATATTAAACACGCGGTCGAAAAAACCTACGGCAAAAAAGGCCGTCATATCGTCGAACTGAATTTCAAAGCCATCGACGAAACGCTGGCAAGTCTGCATTCGGTTACGTTGCCGACAGCGGTCAGCAGCCAATTCGACATTCAATCCAGGATCAACGACGCCGCGCCCGATTTTGTCAAACGGATCACGGGCGAAATCATTGCCGGCAGGGGCGATGCGTTGCCGGTCAGCGCGATGCCGGTTGACGGCACCTTTCCAACCGGCACGGCGGCTTACGAAAAACGCAATCTGGCGCTGGAAATCCCGGTCTGGGAAACCGATTTATGCACCCAATGCGGCAAATGCGTGATGGTTTGTCCGCATTCGGTCATCCGCAGCAAAATTTTCCCGACTGATGCTGTAGCCAACGCGCCGTCTACCTTCAAACATGCGCCGATGCTGGGCAAGGATTTTCCTGCCGGTTTGGAAATCAGCTATCAGGTCGCGCCGGAAGATTGTACCGGTTGTACATTGTGCGTCGACATTTGCCCTATCCGGGATAAATCCAACTCCAGCCGCAAAGCCCTCAATATGGCGCCGCAACCGCCGCTACGCGAAACCGAGCGCGACAATTGGGATTTCTTTTTGGCTATCCCCGAATACGATCGCAAGCTTTTAAAAACCAACACCATCAAGGGTTCGATGGTGTTGCAGCCCTTGTTCGAGTTTTCCGGCGCTTGCGTGGGTTGCGGAGAAACGCCGTACATCAAACTGGCCTCGCAATTGTTCGGCGACCGCATGGTGGTTGCCAATGCGACCGGCTGTTCGTCGATTTACGGCGGCAACCTGCCGACTACGCCCTGGACCAAAAACGCCGAAGGCCGCGGCCCTGCATGGAGCAATTCCTTATTCGAGGACAATGCCGAATTCGGCTTAGGTATGCGGATCGCGCTCGACAAGCAAAACCAATACGCCAGGGAGTTGTTGGCGTCGCTGCGCGGGCAATTGAGCGGCGAATTGGTCGACGCGATACTGAATGCCGACCAGTCCGATGAAGCCGGGATTTACGAGCAGCGCGAGCGGGTTGCCGCACTCAAGCAAGACTTGCAGTCCATGAGCAATCAACACGGGCAGGCCGCACAAACACTGCTCCCGTTAGCCGACAGCCTGTGCAAGAAAAGCGTCTGGATTATCGGCGGCGACGGCTGGGCTTACGACATCGGTTACGGCGGTCTCGACCATGTCCTGGCCAGCGGGCGCAATGTCAACATTCTGGTGCTGGATACCGAAGTTTATTCCAACACCGGCGGGCAAACCTCTAAATCGACGCCGTTAGGCGCGGTGGCGAAATTCTCCGCAGGCGGCAAAGCCACGGCGAAAAAAGATTTGGCGTTGCTGGCGATGGATTACAGCAACGTCTATGTCGCCCATGTCGCTTACGCCGGTAAAGATACGCAAACGCTGAATGCGTTTTTGGAGGCGGAAGCCCACGACGGCCCGGCTATCATTATCGCTTACGCGCCGTGTATCGCGCACGGCGTGGATATGTCCAACAATCACCGGCAGCAAAATCTGGCCGTGAAAAGCGGGCATTGGCCGTTGTTCCGATTCGATCCCGGCAAAATAAAACAGGGCAAAAATCCGATGCACCTGGATTCGCCGGAACCGTCGATCCCCTACCGCGATTTCGTCAAAACCGAAACCCGTTTCAGCATGTTGTGGCAAACCCATCCTGAAGATGCCGAGCGTTTTCTGGAACAGGCGCAGCAGGACGTTAAAAACCGTTACCATTATTACAAACAACTGTCTGAGCTGGCGTGGAACGAATCGACCAGCGTCTCGGCGGTGAAAGCCCAACTCAAGAGCGAAAGCGCCAAGGAGACCGACAATGGTTGATTTAACGACTGAATACTTAGGCTTGAAACTGGCTAACCCGCTGGTGCCGTCGGCGTCGCCGTTGAGTAAGGATCTGGACAGTGCGCGCAGGCTGGAAGATGCAGGCGCATCGGCGCTGGTGATGTATTCGCTGTTCGAGGAAAAAATCGAAGCCGAAGCGCAGCAAATGGAGCGATTCTTTTATCAGCAGGCAATCGGGCATGGCGAAGCGGATTCGTTTCATCCGGTGCCGGATAACATTCAGACCTATCAGGAACAGTATCTGGAGCATCTGCAACAGCTCAAGTCTGCGCTGGCGATTCCGGTCATCGCCAGTTTGAACGGCACGTCATTGGGCGGCTGGGTCGAGTACGGCAAGCAATTGCAGCAGGCGGGCGCCGACGCACTGGAGCTTAATATCTATCATCTGGCCGCCAATGCCGAGGAAAGCGGCGAGACGGTTGAAAACCGTTACCTGGACATATTGCGGGAATTGAAAGGGCAGGTCAGTGTGCCGATTGTGATGAAGCTTTCTTCGCAGTTCAGCTCGCCGATTCATTTCGCCAAACGCCTGGAGGCCGCCGGAGCCGACGGCATAGCGCTGTTCAATCGTTTCTACCAGCCCGATATTGATTTGGAAACGTTGGAAGTGGTGCCGAAGCTGGAGTTGTCATCGTCGGCGGAAGCGTTGTTGCGCATACGCTGGGCCGCGTTACTGTACGGCCGGACCAAACTGTCGCTGGCGGTAACCGGAGGTTTTCACCAGACGACGGATGTGCTGAAAGCTCTGTTGGCCGGAGCCGATGTGGTGCATCTTTGCAGCGTATTGCTAAAGCACGGTACAGGCCGTTTAAGCGAAATCCTGGCTGAAATGGAGCAGTGGCTGGCCGAGCATGAATACGAGTCGGTCAACCAATTAAAAGGCAGCGTCAGCCAACAACACGCGATCGATCCCAGCGCTTATGAACGCGCTAATTATGTGCAGGTGTTGGATAGTTACTCCAGCCCGGCGGGAGTGTTGAGGTAGTTTTTGTTGCTCGATTCTCGTTTCCACGTAGCGCGTGGGAACGAGGAAAAGTGGAGCCATTTTGAACACGGTTGAAATAATGCCAAACCCGCCAAGGTCGGAGCTTGACTCGGACTTGCCTGTTTTATACCAAGACGAATTTCTGGTCGCAATCAACAAGCCGGCAGGATTATTGGTGCATAGGTCGGATATAGACCGCCATGAAACGCGTTTTGCGGTGCAATTGCTACGCGACCAGCTGGGGCAAAGAGTATTTCCGCTACATCGTTTGGACAAACCCACCGCCGGTGTATTGGTGTTTGCGTTAAACCCGGAGATTGCCCGGAAAATGATGATAATCTTTATGTCCGATAGCGTGGAAAAAACCTATCTGGCCGTAGTGCGCGGTTACACTGCCGAGCGGGCGATTATCGATTATCCGTTACAGGAGCAACTGGATAAAATGACCGACCGTCTGGCACGACAGGATAAAGCCGCCCAGGCCGCCGTTACCCATTATCGGCGTCTTGCCACGGTGGAATTGCCGTTTGCGGTGGGACGTTACCCGACCAGCCGTTATTCGTTATTGCAGCTTTCGCCGAAAACGGGCCGTAAACATCAACTGCGCCGGCATTTAAAGCATATTTTTCATCCGATTATCGGCGACACCACGCATGGGGATGGCAAGCACAACGATTTTTTCCGGCAACAATTAAATTGCCGGCAACTGTTGCTTGCCTCGACCCAGCTCAATTTTCCGCATCCTGTCACAGGACAACGGCTGGAAATTCAAGCGCCGTTGGATGCTTGTTTCAGCCGGATTGTTACGGAACTTAACTGGAATGTAGACAGCGCATATTCCGCGATCCCCTTATCTTCTTTAGCAACACTCAACAAATGGAGTTAGCAAAATGACAAAACAGCGTCCGGTAAAGCAATTTTGTACCGCTCATGACACTGCGTATCGGTTGTCGGAATTGGAACCGATAGCGTTCCAAGTTGCCACGGATTTTTCCGGCCCTTCGGTGTTCATAGACACTAGCGTGAAGTTCCAAGAAATTCAGGGTTTCGGAGGCGCTTTCACCGAAGCGGCCGCGGTAACCTTGGACAAAATGCCGCCCGACTTGCGGCAAGAAATTCTGCAAGCCTATTTCTCGCCGGACACCGGCAATGCCTATACCTTATGCCGAACCCATATCAATAGCTGCGATTTCTCGCTGGGAAATTACGCCTATACCGAAGTGGATGGCGATGTAGAACTTAAGCATTTCAGCATCGAGCATGACCGTCAAGCCCTGATCCCGATGATCCGCGAGGCTATCGATTTATCCGGCGGCAAGTTAAAACTGTTCGCTTCACCCTGGAGCCCTCCGGCCTGGATGAAAACCAACGGAATGATGAATAACGGCGGCAAGCTTAAGCCGGAATATCGCCAAGCCTGGGCGGATTATTATGTCCGGTACATTCAAGAATACGGGCGGGAGGGCATACCGATTTGGGGGCTGACGGTGCAAAACGAGCCGGAAGCCACGCAAACCTGGGACTCCTGTATTTACACCGGCGAAGAGGAGCGGGATTTTGTCAGGGATTACCTTGGCCCAACCCTGCACGATGCAGGGCTTGGCAATGTTAACGTGATAGTCTGGGATCACAATCGAGACCGGCTGTTTGAACGAGCCAAGGCCGTGCTGGACGATCCGAAGGCCGCCCATTATGTCTGGGGCGTCGGTTTTCATTGGTATTGCGGCGATCACTTCGACAATGTCCAACTGACCCATGACGCCTATCCCGATAAGCACCTTATTTTCACTGAGGGCTGCCAGGAAAACGGGCCGCATCTCGGTTCGTGGGATACCGGAGAGCGTTACGCCCACTCAATCATCAATGATCTTAACCGCTGGACCGAGGCATGGGTGGACTGGAACATGGTTCTCGATGAAACGGGCGGCCCCAACCATGTCGGCAATTTCTGTAGCGCGCCCATTATTGCCGACACCCAAGCCGGAGAAATACGCTACCAAAGCTCTTATTACTACATCGGTCATTTCTCCCGTTTCATCCGCCCGAGGGCTCGCCGGGTGGCCTGCGCCAAAACTTTGGATAGCCTTGAAGCAAGCGCATTTCTGAATAGTGATGGGAGCGTCGCCGTAGTGGTATTGAACCGCACCGGGCAGGCAATTGACTTCGTGCTAAAAAGCCAGGGGTTACAGACTAAAACCTCAATACCAGCTCGTGGAATCAAGACTTTTATTTTTTAAAAAACGGTAAAGTGGACCCCATTGACCAGACAAAAAACACCTTAATTTAAGATAGAGCCCTGTTCACACTCCAGCTGAATGGCGCTGTCCCAGTTTTGCGGCACGAGATCTGATGTTTTAGCCGTACCGTTAAAGTTATCCACAATCTAGCCGTTTTATAGACTTCAGCCGGTGTTTTGGTCGGAAGGAACGGCCTATTGCCGTTGTTGAGGATGCTCCTCCTCCTGAGCTGTTAGCGCTCAGGGTGGAATAAACGATAACCTGTCATGCGCTTTACCGGTTTTAAAATACCGGTGTCAATTCCAAAGGGCAGGCAAGTGGCATCGTTACAACATCGTCAATAAGCTGAGTTGCGGTTATCATATGTCCCAGTTATTTTTCATAAACAGTGTGTGGGTAGGATAAGACAAATGATTCGTGCAGGTATTGTGGGGGGGACCGGGTACACCGGCGTTGAGCTATTGCGGATTTTGGCGTTGCATTCGGATGTTGAGGTGGCGGTCGTCACTTCGCGTGCCGATGCGGGGCTTAGGGTGGATGCGCTTTATCCCAGCTTGCGCGGTGTTATCGATGTCGTATTTAGCCTGCCTGAAGTTGAAACCCTGGCCGAATGCGATGCAGTGTTTTTTGCGACGCCGAACGGTACGGCGATGCTGATGGCGGAGCAATTGCTCGCGCGCGGGGTTAAGGTGATCGACCTGTCCGCCGACTTCAGGTTGAAAGACGCAAAGGAGTGGGGTAAGTGGTACGGCATGGAGCATGCCTGCCCCGATTTAATCGCCGATGCGGTTTACGGTTTGCCGGAAGTGAATCGCGATGCGATTAAAAAGGCTGATTTGATTGCCTGTCCGGGCTGCTATCCCACAGCCACGCAGTTGGGATTTTTGCCGTTGCTTGAAAACGATTTGATCGATGTTAATCATTTGATTGCCGATGTTAAATCCGGCGTCAGCGGGGCGGGGCGTAAGGCTGAGTTGGCGACGTTGATGAGTGAAACCGGCGAAAGTTTTAAAGCTTATGCAGTCGGCGGCCACCGGCATTTGCCCGAAATCGCCCAGGGGCTTGAATTGGTGGCCGGCAAACCGGTCGGATTGACCTTTGTGCCGCATCTGACGCCGATGATTCGTGGGATACACGCTACGTTATATGCCCAGGCGCATGGTAATCTGGACGATGTGCAGGCTTTGTATGAAAAAAGATATGCGGATGAGCTGTTTGTCGATGTATTGCCGCAAGGTTCGCATCCCGATACCCGGAATGTCCGGGGCAGCAATAACTGCCAGATTTCGATTCATCAGCCTCAGGGTGGTCAAACCATCGTGGTGCTGTCGGTGATTGATAACCTGGTCAAGGGGGCGGCAGGGCAGGCGGTGCAGAATATGAATCTGATATTCGGGTTAAAGGAAGACTCAGGGTTAAAGGTGATTGCGCTTTATCCATAATTCTTGACTAAAAAGCTGGGTATAGTCATAATTTATTTTAATTCCATTTTTTTATAGTGTGTATATATGTCTAATCCGATAGTTTTTACTGACAGTGCTGCTTCCAAGGTGGGCGAATTAATCGCTGAGGAAGGCAATGATAATCTGAAGCTGAGGGTTTATGTTTCAGGCGGCGGCTGTTCAGGCTTTCAATACGGCTTTACTTTCGATGAAGAAGTCAATGAAGACGATACTTGCGTTGAGAACGGCGGTGTCACGGTGTTGATTGACGCGATGAGCATCCAGTATTTAACCGGTGCTGAAATTGACTATAAAGAAGATTTGTCGGGAGCCCAGTTTGTTATTCGCAATCCTAACGCAACCACTACCTGTGGATGCGGGTCTTCTTTTTCAGCGTAATTACATCTTATAGTTTCTCCCCTCACCGGGCGACAGGACTGCCGCCCTTTTTGTTTACCTGATAAATCCCCCCAAGAATGACGGAGTCAAGCGCTCCTGTTACTTCTTTGAGATTGCCCGGCAGATTGTTCATGGTTTGTCTGGCTAACCACGCGAAAGCCACGGCCTCGACATGATCGGGATGAATTCCGTAACGCTCTGCCGATTCAACAGGGCAGTCAATGTTCTGCTGGATGAGTTCCAGCAGGTAATCATTATGAATGCCGCCGCCGCAAATCAATATGCGTTCAGTAGCCGGTGCATGTTTTTTGACCGCGTCGCAAATCGTTATTGCCGTTAAAAAACACAGACTGGCCTGTACGTCCTCGGCTTTATAGCTGAATGCGTCAAAATACTGATAAATCCAGGGAAGCGAAAAATACTCCTTGCCGGTGCTTTTGGGCGGGGCGGCGTTGAAATAAGCGTCCTGTTTTAATAGCGTCACCAAGTCATGGTCGATTTTTCCGGTTTTGCCCCATGCGCCGTTTTTGTCATACGGCAGGTTCCGGTGCAGCTTGATCCATAGATCCATCAAGGTGTTGCCGGGGCCGGTATCAAAGCCGATCACTTCCGCGGACTGATTTCTAGGCAACACGGTGATATTGGCAATGCCGCCAATATTGACGATGCAGCGATGTTCGTTCGGGTGCTGGAATACGGCTTGATGAAAAGCCGGAACCAGGGGGGCGCCTTGGCCTTTTGCGGCAATATCCCTGCGTCTGAAATCAGCCACGGTGGTAATACCGGTTGTTTCGGCAATGATGTTGGGATCGCCGATTTGCAGGGAAAAAGGGAATCGAATATCAGGTGCATGATAGATGGTTTGTCCATGACTGCCGATGGCCTTGACCGATGAGGTTGGGATAGCGGCTTTAGCAAGCAAGGCGTTAACCGCTTTTGCGAATAAGCTGCCGAGTTGCGCGTCCATTGCTCCATATTCTTTAAGCGAGATTAGCGACTCAGGTTTGCTGATCTTCTGGATTGTGCTTTGAATTTCGTCGGAGTAGGGCAGGTATTCAAACTCGACAAGATGGGTTTCATTGTCTTGAAAATCAACAAGGGCAGCGTCAATGCCATCCAGGCTGGTTCCTGACATCAGTCCGATATAAAGTTCGGGCATCGTTCGTGCTAATCGAAACGGGACGGTTGGGCGGCTGGAGGCTGGGCAATCCCGGGAGCAATAGCCGACTGGGTTTTTGCAAGCAAACTTTGGGACTTAACCTGATTAAGTTGAGCAAAGAACGGTTGCGTTTGAGACTTGAAGTCATCCAGCAATGCATTACTTATGGGCATTGAATGCGGGATTTTGACCGTCTCGGGATCACGGTAAATTCCATCGACATGGAATTCATAATGCAAGTGAGGGCCGGTAGCCAGGCCCGTTTGGCCTACATAACCGATAACATCGCCTTGCTTAACATGATCGCCGACCTGTAGGCCTTTTTTAAAGCCGGACATGTGTGCATAAAGCGTTTCATAGCGATCGTTGTGTTGAATAATCACGACTTGTCCATACGCACCTTTGCGACCGCTAAAAGTAACGGTGCCATCCCCGGTTGTCTTTACAGGCGTTCCGGTTCTGGCCGCATAGTCGATGCCTTTATGGGCGCGAATTCTGTTAAGTATCGGATGTTTGCGGTGCATGTCGAAAGGGGAGCTGATTTTTATAAAGTCGACAGGCGTGGTTAAAAAAGCCCTTTGCATGGATTGTCCGTCAGGCGTGTAATAGCTGGCAATGCCGGATTCGTTTATATATCTGACCGCTACGTGTGACGATCCTTGGTTAATAAACTCCGCAGCAATAATCTCGTCGCTATCGATTTCTTTGCCATCAATCATTTTCTTTCCATAAACAACCGTGAACTGATCGCCGGGGCGCAGGTTGTTAGCAAAATCAATGTCCCATGCAAAAATATCGGTAAGTTGCAGAATAAGATCTTTCGATAAGCCGGCTTCAAGCCCATCCAGAAATAAAGAGGTTTCTATCGATACGTGAGCAGTGTTGATTTTAGTTGTTTGCGGCCGGTTGATTAAGACAGGACGGAATGTTTTGTCATCGGTTGTATGTATGATTTGATTTGACCCGGAATTATCCAGACTTAAATCAAGAAGAATATTTTTTTGCGTTTTTTGGTAGCTGTTTGGTTTTGTAGATGTAGACTCGATAGATTTGGCTGAAATAACGGTATGTTTTCTGGTGCTTTCTTCAAAAGCGGCAACGGAGTGGTTTTTTTTGTTTGACTTGGGCGATCCAGCTAATCGTTTGTTATTTTTTAATTCGTTAGAGACGGTGGTTTGTTTTTTGCCGGATTTAGGCGTAGTAGTCGATTTTTTTTGTGCGGTTAGTTTGGTTGTGGCGATAGTGTTTTTTTTGTTGTCGGCTGGCTTTGATGAGGTAGGTGTCTTTTTGTTGCTGGTTTTCGATTTATCTGGCGTCGGGCTTTTATTATTAACGGATTTTGTGTGTGTCGAATGATGAGTAGTTGCAGAACTGGTTTTAGCTGCTGTGTGCTTGGGTTGTGTGTGGCCGCTTACTGAAAAGGCTACGCTAATTCCAAAGAGCAATGAGGTATAGATTCTATTTTTCACTAGGCTATGCTAAATAATTGAAATTTACTTAAATTAGAAATAATTTAATGAAATTATAGTTTTATTTTAAGTGGTTTTGAAAGTTTTTACCAATTTTAGAGCATGTAAAAGTTTTTATTCATCGGAGTGGATGATTAATTCTATAATGAATTATTTGTAGATATTTTGGAGAAAGACATTGCAAGAGGACGTATTGGAGCAACTTCTTAGAGGGAGTGATGAGGTTTTAATCAAACAAGAATTAATTAAAAAATTGGAAGAGGGAAGGCCTCTTCGGATTAAGGCGGGATTTGACCCGACTGCTCCTGATTTGCATTTAGGACATACCGTTCTGATTAATAAATTAAAGCAATTTCAAGACCTTGGTCACGAAGTGCTGTTCCTGATCGGTGATTTTACCGGGATGATCGGTGATCCAACGGGAAAAAATGTGACGCGCAAACCGTTGACTCGCGACGAGGTCACCGACAATGCTAAAACTTATGAAGAGCAAATATTCAAAATCCTGGATCCGACAAAAACGTTGGTAATGTTTAATTCAAGCTGGATGAATGCTATGTCATCGGCTGATTTGATTCAATTGGCTGCAAAACACACCGTAGCTAGAATGCTGGAGCGGGATGATTTCAGCAAGCGCTTTAAAGGTGGTCAGCCTATTGCGATACATGAATTTTTGTATCCTTTAATCCAAGGCTATGATTCGGTGGCGATGAAGGCGGATGTAGAATTGGGCGGTACGGACCAGAAGTTTAACTTGTTGGTTGGGCGGCAATTGCAGGAAGCCTTTGGGCAAAAGCCTCAAATCGTTATGACGATGCCGATTTTGGAGGGGTTGGATGGCGTGCAAAAAATGTCCAAGTCGCTCAATAATTATGTAGGTATAGCCGATTCTGCTGATGATATGTTCGGTAAATTAATGTCCATATCGGATGAGTTGATGTGGCGTTACTTTGAATTGCTGAGTTTTCGGCCTATGACTGAAATAAAGTCATGGGCGGAAGAGTGCAGGCAAGGTGCAAATCCGAGAAACTATAAAGTTAAGTTGGCTCAGGAAATTATAGAAAGATTCCATGATGCGTCGGCTGCTGTCAAAGCGCTGGAAAACTTTGAGGCCAGATTTCAGCGTGGTGCGATGCCTGATGAAATGGAAGAACTTGAATTAAAGATTGAGGGTGCAGGTTACGGAATAGCAAATATATTGAAAGATGCTGGATTAACGGAAAGTACATCCGAGGCTAATCGCATGATAAAGCAGGGTGCGGTAAAGATTGACGGAGAAAAAGTTTCTGATCAAAAGCTGGAGATTTCAGTTGGTTCTCACCATGTTTATCAGGTAGGCAAGAGAAAGTTTGCGAGAGTGAAAATAACTTCTTGACCATATTGGCTGTAGTTGTATAATACGCAGCTCTTCCGGGTATGAAGCCTTTGGAAGGGCGAGCAGGATGCTTGGTAGGAAATAAAGCCAGCAAGGACGTTGACAAGTTAAGTGAGTAGGTTATAATGGCCGGCTTCTTACGGGCTTATCAGTAAGCCTTGGCGGAAAAGGGATTGAAAATAAAGTTAACAAGGTGTTAACAAGGTGTTGACAAGTTGAATCGGCTCTGTATAATAGTCCAGCTCAACAGGGGTATTTGCCCTAGCTCTTTAAAAACCAGATCAAAATAATTTGTGTGGGTGCTTGTGATGAGCTATTTAAGATTGTAATAAATAGTCGACACAAGAACAACACGTAAAAAGTAATTTATACGTTTAATTCTGATGTCGAGCCAAGATTGGCTACTCATCTTATTGAGTGGCAAAATGATTTAAACTGAAGAGTTTGATCATGGCTCAGATTGAACGCTGGCGGTATGCTTAACACATGCAAGTCGAACGGTAGCAGGCCTTCGGGCGCTGACGAGTGGCGGACGGGTGAGTAACGCGTAGGAATCTGCCTCATAGTGGGGGACAACGTGGGGAAACTCACGCTAATACCGCATACGCCCTACGGGGGAAAGCGGGGGATCTTCGGACCTCGCGCTATGAGATGAGCCTGCGTTAGATTAGCTAGTTGGTGGGGTAAAGGCCTACCAAGGCGACGATCTATAGCTGGTCTGAGAGGACGATCAGCCACACTGGGACTGAGACACGGCCCAGACTCCTACGGGAGGCAGCAGTGGGGAATATTGGACAATGGGCGAAAGCCTGATCCAGCAATACCGCGTGTGTGAAGAAGGCCTTAGGGTTGTAAAGCACTTTCAATTGGGAGGAAAACCTACCGGTCAATACCCGGTAGCTTGACATTACCTTTAGAAGAAGCACCGGCTAACTCCGTGCCAGCAGCCGCGGTAATACGGAGGGTGCGAGCGTTAATCGGAATTACTGGGCGTAAAGCGTGCGTAGGCGGTTCGTTAAGTCAGATGTGAAAGCCCTGGGCTCAACCTGGGAACGGCATTTGAAACTGGCGGACTAGAGTTTAGTAGAGGGGAGTGGAATTTCAGGTGTAGCGGTGAAATGCGTAGATATCTGAAGGAACACCAGTGGCGAAGGCGACTCCCTGGACTAGAACTGACGCTGAGGTACGAAAGCGTGGGTAGCAAACAGGATTAGATACCCTGGTAGTCCACGCCGTAAACGATGTCAACTAGCCGTTGGTCCTATTTACAGGATTAGTGGCGCAGCTAACGCATTAAGTTGACCGCCTGGGGAGTACGGCCGCAAGGTTAAAACTCAAATGAATTGACGGGGGCCCGCACAAGCGGTGGAGCATGTGGTTTAATTCGATGCAACGCGAAGAACCTTACCTACCCTTGACATCCAGAGAATCTGTTAGAGATAGTAGAGTGCCTTCGGGAACTCTGAGACAGGTGCTGCATGGCTGTCGTCAGCTCGTGTCGTGAGATGTTGGGTTAAGTCCCGTAACGAGCGCAACCCTTATCCTTAGTTGCCAGCACATTATGGTGGGAACTCTAGGGAGACTGCCGGTGATAAACCGGAGGAAGGTGGGGACGACGTCAAGTCATCATGGCCCTTATGGGTAGGGCTACACACGTGCTACAATGGTCGGTACAGAGGGCTGCGAAACCGCGAGGTCAAGCAAATCCCAGAAAGCCGATCCTAGTCCGGATTGGAGTCTGCAACTCGACTCCATGAAGTCGGAATCGCTAGTAATCGCGAATCAGAATGTCGCGGTGAATACGTTCCCGGGCCTTGTACACACCGCCCGTCACACCATGGGAGTGGGTTGCAAAAGAAGTGGGTAGTCTAACCTTCGGGAGGGCGCTCACCACTTTGTGATTCATGACTGGGGTGAAGTCGTAACAAGGTAGCCCTAGGGGAACCTGGGGCTGGATCACCTCCTTACAAATTGCATCTAAATGCCTCATGAGTATCCACAACAAATTATTTTGATCACACGCAGTATGAGCCTAGGGCCTGTAGCTCAGTTGGTTAGAGCGCACCCCTGATAAGGGTGAGGTCGGTGGTTCGAGTCCACCCAGGCCCACCACCTTGCCGAGAGGGCAAACGTGATGTGGCCTAGGGGACTGAAAAAGAAACACTGGGGCTATAGCTCAGCTGGGAGAGCGCCTGCCTTGCACGCAGGAGGCCAGCGGTTCGATCCCGCTTAGCTCCACCAATTCTATAACGTCTTCATTCTTGGTTAGCGATTAAACAAAATCGAATTAACGAAAGAATGGGCCAAGACCTTATAGAATTGGTGCATTAACTGCACTAATAGCTCTTTAACAATTTGGAAATCTGTAACACGTCATAACATGGAAGAAAACCATGAAGTGACGAAACGAGTTCGAGTGAACCGAGGTTACAACAGAAAGTCAACGAAGTCGAGCGTGTTAAGCAATTAACAGGAAGAGACTGAGTCGATGGAGAGTTGGGATCGACGAACACAAGAACGAGTTCTCAAAAGCAGAAAAAAGCGATTAAGAAAGCTGATCGATATAACTCAAGAAGATACGCGTTTACTTAATTCAATCGAATAGCAATATTAAGGCGAATAAGCAGGCGGGCAGACTTATTGGGGTTATATGGTCAAGTGAATAAGCGCATACGGTGGATGCCTAGGCAGTGAGAGGCGATGAAGGACGTTGTAGCATGCGAAAAGTCTCGGGGAGTTTGCAAACTAACTTTGATCCGAGAATGTCCGAATGGGGGAACCCGGCCAGCATCAGCTGGTCATCTTGTCATGAATACATAGTGACTTGAAGCGAACCTGGGGAACTGAAACATCTAAGTACCCAGAGGAAAAGAAATCAACCGAGATTCCCTTAGTAGCGGCGAGCGAACGGGGATTAGCCCTTAAGTTGTACAGTTGTTAGTGGAACAGTCTGGAAAGTCTGGCGATACAGGGTGATAGCCCCGTACACGAAAACGCTGTGCAGTGAAAACGAGTAGGTCGGAGCACGTGAAACTTTGACTGAACATGGGGGGACCATCCTCCAAGGCTAAATACTCCTTACTGACCGATAGTGAACCAGTACCGTGAGGGAAAGGCGAAAAGAACCCCGGAGAGGGGAGTGAAATAGATCCTGAAACCGTATGCGTACAAGCAGTAGGAGCGGACTTGTTCCGTGACTGCGTACCTTTTGTATAATGGGTCAGCGACTTAATCTCAGTGGCAAGCTTAACCGAATAGGGGAGGCGTAGCGAAAGCGAGTCTTAATAGGGCGTTTAGTCGCTGGGATTAGACCCGAAACCGGGCGATCTATCCATGACCAGGCTGAAGGTGGGGTAATACTCACTGGAGGGCCGAACCCACGTATGTTGAAAAATCCGGGGATGAGTTGTGGATCGGAGTGAAAGGCTAATCAAGCTCGGAGATAGCTGGTTCTCCTCGAAAGCTATTTAGGTAGCGCCTCGTGTATAACTGTTGGGGGTAGAGCACTGTTTCGGCTAGGGGGTCATCTCGACTTACCAACCCGATGCAAACTCCGAATACCAACAAGTTCGAGCACGGGAGACACACGGCGGGTGATAAGGTCCGTCGTGAAAAGGGAAACAGCCCAGACCGTCAGCTAAGGTCCCAAAATCTATGCTCAGTGGGAAACGATGTGAGAAGGCACAGACAGCCAGGAGGTTGGCTTAGAAGCAGCCATCCTTTAAAGAAAGCGTAATAGCTCACTGGTCGAGTCGGCTTGCGCGGAAGATTTACCGGGGCTAAGCATAGTACCGAAGCTACGGGTTCATCGTAAGATGAGCGGTAGAGGAGCGTTCTGTACGCCTGCGAAGGTGAACTGAGAAGTTTGCTGGAGGTATCAGAAGTGCGAATGCTGACATGAGTAACGATAATGGGGGTGAAAAACCCCCACGCCGAAAATCCAAGGTTTCCTGCGCAACGCTAATCGACGCAGGGTTAGTCGGTACCTAAGGCGAGGCTGAAAAGCGTAGTCGATGGAAAACAGGTTAATATTCCTGTACTGGTGGTAACTGCGATGGGGTGACGGAGAAGGCTAGGTCAGCTACCTGTTGGAATAGGTAGTTTAAGCGAGTAGGGAGGGTTCTTAGGCAAATCCGGGAACCTATATTCTGAGACGTGATGACGAGTTGTTCTTAGGAACGACGAAGTGATTGATGCCATGCTTCCAAGAAAAACCTCTAAGCTTCAGGTTACCAGTAGCCGTACCCCAAACCGACACAGGTGGATGGGATGAGAATTCTAAGGCGCTTGAGAGAACTCGGCTGAAGGAACTAGGCAAAATGGTACCGTAACTTCGGGAGAAGGTACACCCCAAGTATGTGAAGTCCCTCGCGGATGGAGCAGAACAGGGTTGCAATAAAATGGTGGCTGCGACTGTTTAGCAAAAACATAGCACTCTGCAAACTCGAAAGAGGACGTATAGGGTGTGACGCCTGCCCGGTGCTGGAAGGTTAATTGATGGGGTTATCTTCGGAGAAGCTCTTGATCGAAGCCCCAGTAAACGGCGGCCGTAACTATAACGGTCCTAAGGTAGCGAAATTCCTTGTCGGGTAAGTTCCGACCTGCACGAATGGCGTAACGATGGCCACACTGTCTCCAGCCGAGACTCAGTGAAATTGAAATTGCGGTGAAGATGCCGTATACCCGCGGCTAGACGGAAAGACCCCGTGAACCTTTACTATAGCTTTGCACTGGACTTTGAACCTATTTGTGTAGGATAGGTGGGAGGCTTTGAAGCAGGAACGCCAGTTCTTGTGGAGCCGACCTTGAAATACCACCCTGGTATGTTCGAAGTTCTAACCTAGGTCCGTTATCCGGATTGGGGACAGTGTATGGTGGGTAGTTTGACTGGGGCGGTCTCCTCCCAAAGAGTAACGGAGGAGCACGAAGGTACCCTCAGGCTGGTCGGAAATCAGCCAATGAGTGCAATGGCATAAGGGTGCTTGACTGCGAGACGGACAAGTCGAGCAGGTACGAAAGTAGGTCATAGTGATCCGGTGGTTCTGTATGGAAGGGCCATCGCTCAACGGATAAAAGGTACTCCGGGGATAACAGGCTGATACCGCCCAAGAGTTCATATCGACGGCGGTGTTTGGCACCTCGATGTCGGCTCATCACATCCTGGGGCTGAAGCAGGTCCCAAGGGTATGGCTGTTCGCCATTTAAAGTGGTACGCGAGCTGGGTTCAGAACGTCGTGAGACAGTTCGGTCCCTATCTGCCGTGGGCGTTTGAGATTTGAGGGAAGCTGCTCCTAGTACGAGAGGACCGGAGTGGACGAACCTCTGGTGTTCCGGTTGTCATGCCAATGGCATTGCCGGGTAGCTATGTTCGGACAGGATAACCGCTGAAAGCATCTAAGCGGGAAGCCCCTCCCAAGATGAGATCTCACTGGGACCTTGAGTCCCCTGAAGGGCCGTCGAAGACTACGACGTTGATAGGCACGGTGTGGAAGTCCAGTAATGGGCGTAGCTAACGTGTACTAATTGCCCGTGAGGCTTGACCATATAACACCCAATCAGTTTGATAAGTGTTAATGAAGGACAGCTTTATCGCAAATGTAAAAGAATCAACAGACGTTACAGATTTCCATAAGCAGGCAAAAGGCGAAAGGCTAAAGACGAAAAAAAGCCAAAGCCCGGCCTAGCTTGAGAAGAGTTGAAATGCCAAGGCCCGTTAGGGTCGAAGCAAAAAAGCAGAATGAAGAAAAAAGACCCAGACAGAGAAAAACCCTTTCGTCTTGTGCCCTTAGCCTTTAGCCTGTTTTACACCAGTTTGCTTGGTGACCATAGCGAACGTGAACCACCCGATCCCATCCCGAACTCGGAAGTGAAACCGTTTAGCGCCGATGATAGTGTGGCAGTTTGCCATGCGAAAGTAGGGAATTGCCAAGCTCTTAAATCAAAAACCCAAGCCGAAACGCTTGGGTTTTTTTTTGACCGCA
>NZ_JAZGVT010000024.1:0-7056 GCF_036440755.1 Methylobacter sp. Wu8
TTATACGACGGGGCGAGGGTATCACTTTTAAGAAGAAACAACAACATAAGACCTCTTTTGTTTCAATCGATTAGCGTATCTATGGGGTATAAATGTTGGCTAACGTAATATATACGACACCATTTGTCGTATAAAAAAATCGCATTGTCGTATAATCATTTTTGATTAAAGTTATCTTATTGTTTTCAATGGTTAGATTGTAAGGTAAGGCGACATATCATGCAAACAAATACGACATCGGCACAGCTCAAAAATTACTCGACCAATGCCGCCAAAGACAAAACTCGTTTCAGGCGCTATAGCCATGTAGGGTACGCTGTGCGTATCATTGAATGCCGAAAACTACGCAAAGCGTACCTACGAAGCCGGAACATGGAATTGAAAGCCAAATTGGAAGATAAGCCGGTATAATAGGCAAATTTTCCCAATTTTTGAGTGATATGAGTAAACAAAGAAAAGCAGTGGCGTTAATTTCCGGCGGACTGGATTCGATGCTGGCTGCGAAAACCATCATGGAGCAGGGCGTCCATGTCGAAGGCATCAACTTCTTTACCGGTTTTTGCGTGGAAGGCCACACCCATGCGATCAGGGCCAGCGACAAGGCCAAGCCAAAACGCAACAATTCCTTATGGGTCGCCGAACAGCTGGGCATGAAGCTGCATATCGTCGACGTGATCGAAGAATACAAAGACGTCCTGATCAACCCCAAGCACGGCTACGGCGCGCACATGAACCCTTGCCTGGACTGCAAGATTTTCATGGTCAACAAGGCCAAGCAGTGGATCGTGGAAAACGATTTCGACTTTATCATCACCGGCGAAGTGATCGGCCAACGGCCGATGTCGCAACGCAAGGATACGATGCCGATCATATCGAGAGAATCAGGCGCCGATGACCGCTTACTGCGGCCTTTGTGCGCGAAGAATTTGCCGCTCACCCTGCCGGAACGGGAAGGTTGGGTCGATAGGGAGAAGCTGCATGATTTTACCGGGCGCTCGCGCAAGCCGCAGATGGCGATGGCCCGGCAGTTTGGTTTTGACGACTACGCCCAGCCTGCGGGCGGCTGCTGTTTCCTGACCGATGCCAACTATTCGGCCAAACTGGTCGATTTATGGAAAGCGCGCGACGGCGACAAACAATACGACCTGGACGATGTGATGCTGCTGAAAGTCGGCAGGCACATCAGGCCGGGACAAAACTTTAAGGTTATCGTCGCCAGGGAGGAAGGCGAAGGCCGCTTCATGCAGGGCTACAAAAAAGAATTCATCACGATGAATTGCACCAGTCATGCAGGGCCATTGGTGCTGGTGGACGGTTCGCCTTCGGCCGAGGATTTGTTCCTGGCGGCCAGAATTACCGCCCGCTACGGCCAGGGACGCAATGCCGAGCAAGTCGATGTGAGCATCACCGATAAAGCGGGCTCCGAACGGGTTATTCAGGTCAAGCCGTTCGGCACAGAAGAGATTCCGCAAGAATGGTATATATGAATAGAGAAACTTTAAACGCCCGCCGCCTGTTGTGCCCGTTACCGGTCATCCGCACTCAGGATAAAGTCAAGCAGCTTAAATCAGGCGACCAGTTGGAGGTTATCTGCACCGATCCGGGCGTGATGCAGGACATCCCTGCCTGGTGCCGGATCAACGGGCATAAGGTGCTGGAAACCCGTTCGGGCGATAATGAATACATTATTATTTTGGAAGTCGGCGGTAATGGCTGAGGTTTTAGACAATACCCGCTACGGTTCCCGTTCCCAGGCGCTGCGTCACTGCTATTAAGTTAATGACAGCGTATTTCCAGCGGTTGGAGTGCAAGGCTGGCTTTGCAGTATGGCGCGGTTAGTACAAGGCAAGCCTTGTACTCCATTTGAACTTAACTTAATGGCAGCGCTTGGAAACGAGGATTTATAGAATAATGGCCGAAGCCTTAGACGCCGCAAAAACGGATAAATTAAAAGCCAGAGCCAGCTATGTCGGCGCGGCGATTAACGTTCTCCAGACGCTGATCAAAATCGGCTTCGGCATCCTCGGGCAGTCTGCGGCCCTGATTGCCGACGGCATTCATTCGCTTTCGGACTTGCTCAGTGATCTGCTGGTGATTATTGCGGTTAGGTTAGGCAGCCGCGAGGCCGATCATGATCATCCCTACGGCCACCGTCGCTTTGAAACCATCGCGACGGTCATTCTGGGCGGGAGCTTAATTGCGATCGGCGGCGCGATCGTCTGGTCGGTCATGGAGCGTATGGCGGATCCCGAGCACCTGCCTGTACCCAACGTGCTGTCAATGGCTGTTGCGGCTGTTTCAATCCTGATCAACGAATGGCTGTACCAATACACCAAGCGCATCGCCAAAAAGACCCGCTCCAAATTACTGCTGGCCAATGCATGGCATCAGCGTAGCGATGCTGTTTCATCGCTGGTGGTTTTGTTCGGCATAGGCGCGGTGATGATGGGCTATCCGTTGGCAGACGGGATTGCCGCAGTCGTGGTCGCGTTGATGGTGGCTAAAATCGGTTTGAACCTGGTGTTCGAGAGCATCAAGGAACTGGTCGACACCTCATTGCCGCCCGCACTGGTCGCCGAGATCAGGACCGCCATTCATGCGATTGACGGCGTCGAAGGCATCCATTTACTGCGCACCCGGCAAATGGGCGAGGATGCGCTGATCGATGCGCACATCGTCGTCGATCCCCGTATTACCGTTTCGGAAGGCCACATGATCGGCGACATCGTCAGGGACGATTTGATCCGGCGTTTTGACGACGTGATGGATGTGCTGGTGCATGTCGACCCCGAAGATGACGAAAGTTTGCAGGAGCAATCCAGACCGCTGTCCCGCGGCGAAGTGCAACGATTGCTGGATATTTATCTGACGGATTTTAAGGTGGCTATCGAGGATTTCAGAATCCATTATCTGGACGGCCAGATTGAAGTGGAAGTGATTTTGCCTTTTGCGCTCAGCGAGCAGCTGGAGGCGATAAAAAAACAATGCAAACTGATGTGTGTGGAAGTTAAAAAAATCGATAATGTGTTTGTGTTTTTTAAAGTTTGATCCGTTAAAAGCCAGTTTTGCAGGATAGGTTATAAATAATGCGATTAACCCTATTTGAGATAACCGCTATACAACACAGTGCCCAAAACATATTCGGCGATACAGTAAAGGTATATCTTTTTGGCAGCAGGGTAGATGACAATAAAAAAGGCGGGGATATAGATTTATATCTTGTACCTGATAATAAAGATAATTTGTATGAGAAAAAGATCAAGTTTTTAAGCGCATTAGACATGGCTTTAGGCGAGCAAAAAATAGATGTTGTTATCGCCAAAGACAAAACCCGGCCCATAGAAAAAGAAGCGATTGAAAAAGGCATAGAATTGAACTTAGAGAACTTAAAAATCGAGAAGATTTTCAAAGAATGCACTAAGCATTTGCAACGGATAAACGAAGCCTATAGCGATATGTCGGCATTTATGCCGCTTACTGCGACTAAATATGAAAATTTATCCAAAGATCAAGTGCAAGCGATAGATCAGTATTTGTTTAGGTTTTCAAAGCTCCAGGATAGTATGGGTGAAAAGCTTTTTAGGGTATTAGTGGGGCGGTTTGAAGGCAATGCCGATAAATTATCGTTTTTGGATGTTATTAAAAAAATGGAAAAATATATCGATATAGATATTGTCAATGAATGGCAGGATTTGAGAAATATACGAAATCAGTTGTCTCATGAATACGAGGATGACGCCATTGAAATGGCCAATAGTATTAATTTAATTTATGCAAAAAAAGAAGTTATTGAAGGCATTTATTTAGCGATAAAAGACAAGTGTTATATAACCACTCAGTTTAACGAGGCTTAACTTATGGCAGTAGGACAGTGCAGTTTTCCGATTATGCACCCGGTAGCAGGCATAACGCTGGGTACAGCGAACGCAGGCATCAAGCAAACCGTCAGGGATGATATTCTGGTGATACAAATGCCGGAGCATTCGACCTGTGCGGCGGTGTTTACCCAGAACGCCTTTTGCGCGGCACCTGTGCATGTCGCGAAAGCGAATCTGGCGCATAGTCCGCGCTGGTTACTGATCAATTCCGGCAACGCCAACGCCGGCACCGGCGAGCAGGGCATGCAGGATGCGTTGGCGACCTGCGCCGATCTGGCCGCAGTGGTCGACGGTGCGGCAACCCAGGTGTTGCCTTTTTCGACCGGCGTCATCGGCCAATCGCTGCCGGTCAACAAAATCAAAGCCGCTTTACGGGAAGCCGTCAGCAACCTTGGTGCCGCCAACTGGGACAAGGCTGCCCAGGCGATCATGACCACCGATACCTTCCCGAAAGGCGTATCCAAGGTCATCGAAATCGACGGACAAACCATCACTATCAACGGCATTTCCAAAGGCGCGGGCATGATCCAGCCGAATATGGCGACCATGCTGGGCTTTATGGCGACCGATGCAAAAATCGAGCAAACCCTGTTGCAGAACTGCCTGGCGCTGGCCGTCGAGCAATCGTTCAACCGCATCACCGTCGATGGCGACACCTCGACCAATGACGCTTGCGTGTTGATGGCGAGCGGCTGCTCGCTGGCTCCTGAAATCAAACAGGACAGCGAGCATTATCAAATCTTTGCCGACGCCGTGATGACCGTTTGCAAACAACTGGCGGAAGCCATCGTTAGGGACGGCGAGGGCGCAACCAAGCTGATGCGCATCGTGGTCGAGCAGGCCTTGACCGATGAAGAAGCGGTGCGCGTCGGCAAAACCATCGCCCATTCGCCGTTGGTGAAAACCGCCTTTTTCGCCAGCGACCCGAACTGGGGGCGGATACTGGCGGCGGTCGGCCGCGCAGGCGTCGAAAACATGGTGCTGGAAGACGTGCAGCTGTATCTGGACGATGTCTGCATCGTCAGGAACGGCGGCAGAGCCGACGACTATACCGAGGAAGCCGGGCAGCGGGTGATGAATCAGGAAGAAATCACCGTGACCGTCAAACTGGGCCGCGGCGACGCGGTGCAGGAAGTATTAACCTGTGATTTTTCGTATGAGTACGTGAAAATCAATGCGGAATATAGGACTTAAAAGCAGGTGAAAGGCGCAAGGTACAAGGCGAAAGGTTTTATTGTTCCCACGCTCCGGCGTGGGAATGCAGTCTTGGACGCTCCAGCGCCCACTAGCAAATGAACCCACTCCAAGTCGCCGTAGGCGTAGTTAAAAACCCGGCAGGAAAAATCCTGATTTCCCTGCGCCATGCCGATTTGCATCAAGGCGGCCTGTGGGAGTTTCCCGGCGGTAAGATTGAAGCCTTGGAAACAGCGGAACAAGCGTTGGCCCGCGAACTCAAGGAAGAGATCAACATCACCGTGACCGCGGCAACCCCGCTGATTACCGTCAAGCACCAGTATCCCGACCGGCTCGTACAGCTAAACGTTTTCTTGGTCGAGCAGTTTTCAGGCGAAGCCAAAAGTTTGGAAGGCCAGCCGTTTAAATGGGTAGCCCCAGCCGAACTGGAACACTACGCATTTCCCGCCGCCAACCAGCCCATCATCACCGCCGCCCGCTTGCCGCATCATTACGCGATTCTGGATGATGCCGATGAAACTTTGTTGCTGACTAACCTGCAAAAAATATTGAACCGGGGCGTCAAGCTGATCCAGGCCAGATTGAAAAACCTGCCTCCTGCCGCTGCCGCAAAGTTTATTGAGCAGGCTTATCCCTTATGTCAGCAGCAACAGGCGATGCTGTTAATGAATTCCGCCGTTGACTGTTCAGTCGAAGTGGACGGTATCCACCTGACCAGCCGGGACTTAATGGCCCTTCGACATAGCTCAGGACAGGCCCTTCGGCTACGCTCAGGACAAGCCTTGACCACGCGCCCCAGGTGGCTCGCCGCATCGTGCCATAACCTTGAACAACTGCAACATGCACAAAACATCGGCGTGGATTTTGTCGTGCTGGCCCCGGTGCAGGAAACCCAAACCCATCCGGGCGCCGCATCGCTGGGCTGGGAACAATTTGCCGATCTGGTCGCCAAGGTCAACCTGCCTGTTTATGCCTTAGGGGGCATGACCGAATCCAGCCTGAGCACAGTGCGGCAAAGCGGCGGCCAGGGGATAGCGGCGATCAGGGCTTTTTTGGATTGAGTGCTGTAGGGTTGGTATGGGGTAGTGCCGTAGGATGTGGTGAGCAGTAGCGAACCGCATCAATCGCGAACGATGGGCTTGCAAGCTCGGCCCATCCTATGGCACTAATACTATTGATTACCACCTGTTGTTATAGAACTCATATTTGTTATGGCTATTTGCCTGTCCGAAACCGTCTAAATCAGGGAATAGCGTCAGATGACGTATGTCGAAAGCCTCTTGTAGAATCTCAATGCATTTTGTTTTTAGTGTGGAAGGAATAGCGAATATATAGGTAGCCCCCTTATCCCTTGGGAGGGCTAAGTTACCCCATTTATCTTTCTTAACTTCGCTATACAAGAATTGTGAGTGCTGGGCCGCAATGCGTTTAGTAATTGACGGCGGCTCCCAAGTAAGTGGGTGCGGTACCCCCTTTAGGCCTTTAATCACCTCTTGGTATTTGCGGCGATCAGTTTCACCTTCATAGCCACCCAAATGATCGGTGTGTACGCCAATAAGAGCCCCAGTTTTATTAGGTTCCGAAACGCAGCAAAACCAGAGAGCTACCAACACACTCTTACTTGTATCGATTAATCTGGTTGCTGCACCATGGTGTTGAAGGCGAGCGAGCAACTCCATGTCTGACAACTCTCTACCATCCAAAAACCTATAGCCATTATGGGTGGCTTGTTCAAGCAGGCGCTGTTCATATGAAGCTAATTTCCCTTCGCTAGGCGATGAGATTCTTCGGTAAGCAGAACTATGAATTGGCCAATCAAGATCACCTTGTCCCCGCCACATTCTGGTAGTGAAGCTACCGTTACTTAGTCACTCCTGAAAAACCCTCTATCCAATTGAAATATTTAATTAATATCTATTTTTAAGCCCATCTTTTCGACCGGAAATGCTAAAATATGCCCCTGTTTTCCGGTCGAAAGGGTGAA